>CAYLRB010000006.1:0-43499 GCA_964386265.1 uncultured Candidatus Peribacteria bacterium
GGGCTTTTATTCAGGATCGGAAAATCGACCTTACGCTTAAGTTCGCCAAAATCTTGCTCCCAGATAAGCATGACCTGATTCACAAAGCTGTTGGCTGGATGTTGAGAGAAGCGGCAAAAGTCGACCAGCAGACTGTTGTTAATTTTTTACAAACACACAAAGCTGTAATTCCCCGCACCGCTTTGCGGTACGCTATTGAAAGATTTGACAATGCTTTAAAGGCCGATTTGATGCTTAGGTAGGGGGATGGCTTGAAGTAGAGACACTACGCGATAGAAACTGTGGCGTGCGGATTTGACATTTTTAAATATTTATGTATAATTACAGTAGATGCATTAAGAATAATTTAACACATTTACTATGGAAACAGGAGGTGAAACGCAAAGATTGGATCAAGTAGGGGGAGGTGGTAGTTATCCTGTGGAGGTAAATTTAGGTGATACTACAAATACAGCCGCTCAAGTTAATGATGTTTTAGAGACACTAACGCCAGTTCAGGTTGCTTTGAAAGCTTTAAAAGAGAATACATCAAATGCTGTGGGTGTAGATTTTGCGAAGGTAGAAGCTGCATTAATTGCAGATTCTGAAGCAATAGTGTTGATAGTTGAATTGGTAGAAAAAGGTTACAAACCGCTTGTAGTTAACACTGCTAATGATGGATTCGCGATCGCTACGGCAGTTGAAGATGGGCAAGCAGAAGTTGACAAAGAAGGATTCCTCGAACTTTGCAGGGAGTCTAATATTGAACCAATTCTGCCTGGTATGGTAGAACCACTTGCAAAAGCGCAAAAAGCGGATCTTAGTAATGATGCTGTTTGGGTCCGGGATGCACAAGGTAATGTTACTGTAGCCTATTTCACCAGTGCCGGTGAAGTTGAAGGATTTCACAATGCTGCTCCACCGCTAAAACTGGCTTTCGATACCGAGGGCAAAATCGAAGCCGCCAAAGTTTCATTTGGGTTCGACGTTCGTTGGGCTGAATAAGCCTAATACCTCAGCTCAGATAAGAACTTAAGCACATTCCTCGCACTCATAAGTGACAAATTTTCGCGGCCTCGGAGCTCTTCCAAGGTCGCATTTTCATCTTGGTAACCTTTTACAGCATCTCTAACTAACCAGATTTTGTGGGTCTTGTACTTAAGCAGTAGGTCTAAAATAGCAATTACAGTCGATTCGAGTGGTACACCAAAAACAATCAGGTGGGTTGGCTCTAACTGGGCTAAGGTTTGCTCCAGTCCACTTACTTCCGATGGTTTATCTCCACTATGTTCAAGCAAAATTTGCTGCCAATCTGTTGGTTCTTTGCTTAAGCTCTGCAGCTCTTGCAAGCTTTCACTAATCCATACCTGTTTTTCGCATTCAGTATCCAGAACTTTTTCCCATCCAGAACTATTTTTTTTGAAAAGTTCGCCGTCATTTTCTGACCGTATAAGCGATAAAATCGGCAGTTTATTCCGAATTGCAAAACTCATTAATTCCATCAAGTTTTCACGAATCACCGGGCAATCTGGAATCGCGGCAGCCCCAAAATGCTCAACATAATCTTTTTGCGTGTCGATATCGATTAAAACAAAGCGCATCTGCTGCATGAAAATTGACTAAAATCACAAATATTCAACGGGAGTATATACAACCTCCACAAAATGTTCAATGTTTCCAAAATTGACAACAAAACTTACCCTCGAGGGTAAGGGGAGGTGGGTGTAACGAATAATCTTTTTTTACGTATATATCAAAGTACCATATAAATTCTATGATGAAAAAATCATATAAAGCATTGTTCGTATCTTTAATTATCGTTGGGGCACTTAATTTAACAGCATTTGCAGCTGATACTTTTTTCACTGATGAAAGTTCATTCGCAAGTTGGTTTGCAGATTCAGCGAAGAAAATGCATTACAACGAAGTTATGACTGGCTATCCAGATGGATCATTTAAAGGTGAAAATTCAGTAAGTAGGGCCGAGTTGGCAGTTATACTCGATCGTTTCGCCAAAAATATTTTTGGCAAAGAACTTAGTGACTCGCCAGTTGCTTGTACATTGGAATACAGACATGGGCTTATTGTTAAACTACAAGATCAGAATGCAAACCCAATTACTGGAGCTAAAATCACAGTAGATTCTTTATCTGGGGAGTCATTTGAAGAGGCGGAAGCAGGTAGCTATGTTGGTTTGGGCGAACAACAAGGACAGTTTGGTATTACTGTAGAAAAAGATGGCTATGGCAAGCATTATGACACTATTTTGTTACAAGGTGATGCATGCCATGTTCACACCCAGACAAAAACAATTACGCTTTTCCAAAAACAACAATTGTACTAAGGTCAAATCTAGTACAATTAACCCTACATAATGTCTGAAACTGTATCTTCCATCTGTCCCAATTGTGGTTCTGATTTAACCTATCCAGATCAAGCCGAGATGGTTTGTACTCAGTGCGAACATCATTGGTTACCAAGCGCAAGTTCGGAGGGTGACGCGTTAGATAATCAGCAAGCAGAACTGTTAGTTTACGATTCAAATGGTAACCAGTTGCAAAATGGCGATACAGTCATTGTGGCCAAGGATTTGCCAGTAAAAGGAGCTCCAAAGCCGATTAAATCGGGCACAAAAGTAAAAAACATTCGTTTGGTTGACAGTGACGATGGGCACAACATCGATTGTAAAATTGATGGCTTCGGTGCAATGTCACTAAAATCTGAATTTGTAAAAAAAGTTTAGGTAAGAGATAAAGAGTAGTTTGTTAATCTCTCTTGCCTATTGTCAAAATGCCCGTATATTGATTGATAGTTGTTTTTTAAAATTAAATATGAAGAAGTTAGCTTTGTTTACATTAAGCATAGTTATGCTGGTCTCAGCATTAGGATCACAAGTTTATGCTAACGAGTTGCCAGAAAATTTTGGTCCTAATCCAGATACAGTCATTGATATTAACGCATCAACTAAGTTCAAGTGGAATGGACCGGGTGAATCAAAATACCCATTTGTACAGTATATGGTATGTTTTGAAGCTAGTGCGAGTTCTTACTACTGTATTAACACAGGCACGGAAAATTATAAGCTAATGACACGTACAGATTGGGACAAAGTTGATGCGGAAATGTCCAAAATAGAAGGAGATACGGTCAAGTTAGAATGGTATATTCAATCACGTTTTAGTAACGGTAAGTTAGATGGTGAAGAACTGTTACGTTCCGAGGCATGGCCGATTTCTTACAAACGAAAACCAGCAACAAATAACACACAAGAACAACCTGAACAAGCTAGTGATCAAATTCGGATTATTGAAGCGCAAGCTGATGCAAATTCTATTACAATTAGTGTCAAAAACGAAAATTTAGCTGCGGGTGAAATGTATTTCGCCGAATGCTTAAACCCCGAGCAACCACCACAAGTTTTTGAAGATCTGCGTAGTGTTAGTCTTTTACAGCCATCAAACTCTTCGACCGATGTTGCAATTAAGTTAACTGTAGGTCCTCTTGATACTGACATTAAACATAAGTGTTACGCAGCAATTAAAAAACCTACCAATGTTTTTGGTCAATATTCTGTTATTAATCACAGTGAAACTGTTTATGTGACAACAAAAAAATCTGGTCTTAATAATTCGGATTATACCAAATTCAAACTACCACCGGCAGGCTTTGAAGATAAGGTAGTATATAAAATTGAATTGTTTGACAACCCATTTACAGATACTGATTTGGATGAGCTAAGCGGCAAAGCAGCTGCTGAACTTTATCGTAGAGCTGTTATTGGCGGTTTCCCAGATGGTGAGTTTAAAGGTGAATTAAATGTTAATCGTGCAGAGGCCGCAAAATTTCTACTTTTGGCAAAAGGTTTGAAGGTAGAGGAATTAGTAAACAATAAGCGGTTTGTCGATGTTATTGACGGAGAATGGTATACGAAATTTGTAATGACTGCTGCCAAGTTGGGAGTAATAAGTGGTTATGCCGACGGTTCATTCCGACCTGCAAGCGAAGTTAACACCGTAGAGTTCCTAAAGATGCTCACGTTAGCTTTTGATTTACCAACTAACTTGGAATACAGTTATAAAGATGTAGAAACTGGTGCATGGTACAGTCAATATGCTGGTATTGCAGAAAAGTATAAATTATTTCCTGATCGTACAGCTAATCTAAAGCCAGAGCAATTTCTAACAAGAACGGAAGTAGCAATAGCAATTTATCAGTATCTGTCTAATCGTTAATATCGATAAAAAAGTTAGTTTATTGATAAATTAATTCCATAATAATTAGAATAACATTCGCTTAGTAATTAAATATATAAATCATGAAAATAACAAAAAAGTTTTCGCTAGCAGTATTAATCTTAGCTCTTATCTTGAGCGGTTGCTCGGCGCCACAAGAATCAGATGAACCAGTAACGGAAACAGAACAAACTACACAAAAATATAAACTAGTTGAACAAGGTGAGGAAACTACGCCAACTTACTTAGAGCTAATGGGTGATGGAAAATTCACAATGGACTTCAATATTTGTCATTTTATGGCCAAGGGGGAAGGAGAATATGTTGTTGATAGCGATGGAAACTACGAGTTAACAGTCAACTCTTGTACGAATTGTGATAACAACGAATACAACAACAGCGTAGGCAACGATTATGGATTATCAACAGTTAAGATGGAGCTTGAACCAGTTTCTGACACTGAGCTGCAATTAACAAGCAAACTTACAAGAACACAAGACGACCAAGAGCTTGGTTTTTGTGTAAACCTCGCCGATGGCGAAAATGGAACGTTTCAGCTAGTTAAATAGGGAAAGTTATTAAAATTTGAATTTGACATAATAAAATAATTGGTTAAAATTTGCTCTAAAATTTTAACCAATTATTTTATGAAAAACTCTCAAGTAACGGAAAATGTTAGTCCTCCTGAAGCGCCAGTGAGTGATCAAACTATTGCTGTAATGCAGGCAAAACTTTCTCTTTTAGTAAAAGAAGCATTGCGTGCAGATGCTAAAATGGCAAGAAACATCGTAGCTGAAGCTATTGATGCAGCAATGAACAAAGGTGACGTAGCAGAAGTATTACCAGTAGGCTGCGGCCAAGAAGCTATTGAATTAGCAACCAAAATCGCAGATGCATATCAAGCGCTTGCAGCTCAGGAACTTGCAGCTCAACAGTCTAACTAAAGACTCCTCAATAGCATAATTGCTAAATCTTGTTTTAAGATGCCTTGTTCGCCACCAAAAGTTCCGTCGGCAAACCCTTTAATAATACCAGCAGTGGCTAGTTTTAAAACTGCCTCTTTTGCCCAGTCAACTTGTTCATCCTTAAAAGTTATGGCATCAGGTTTTTCTGGAAAGTTGTAGTTTGCTAAACTTAATTCCCGCATAAGCATAACGGCTATTTCATATCTGCTAACGGGATCTGGTAAGCCTAGATTGTCAGCAGTTTTTCCAACAACAACACCTCTCTTGGCGGCAGCATAAGCATATGGTTTGCACCAAGCTGGAGTATCGCTAAAGCTATCTTGTGCATTTGGATCGATTGTCCAATTGAAAACGCGGGCAAAAATCGTTAAAGCTTCACATTTATCTGTCAAGGCTGCTGGGTTTTTCGTAATTATTCCCTTTAACATAACTTGTTCAACTTCTTCTTCATAACTGAGTTGCTTAGCTGATTCAGACGGTGAATCAATTTGACTATCATCGGTGTTTGTTTTTTGACGTCCTAAGCTTGAGCCACCTCCCGAGCTACGAATGGTAAAAGGCCCTACCGTAATCGAATCAGACTCATTACCTGCATCATCAACAATATGAAAAGTAGATTCATAAGTACTACCGGCGTTTAGGTTATCATATGAAATATTAGAATCTTCAATATTAACAAGTGGGTCAGCACCACCAATATTTTCTTCTAAAATAAACTCGTAACCATTAATTTCAACTACATCAAAATAGTAAACAGCTCTTCTAATCGATGTTAAACTAGGGATTTGTGTTACCTCTGTGAAAACTGGTGCAGTAGTGTCTACCGTAAATGCCACATTTTCATCATTAAACAAGGCGGGATCAGACTCATTACCTAGTGTATCAATTAAGTAAACACGTGCGTAGTAAACACCATCTTCTAGTGTTTGATCCTCTTCTCCCAATGTGTATGTACCATCTCCTTCGGCTTGTCCAACTGTAAAAGATCTTTCACCCAATAGTTCAGCGTCGGACTCATAATCCACCACAAGTTCAGCAAAATCTGCACCGCTTGCAATCTGAATTTTAAAACCAGCAAACGCATCTTCATTGTCGTCAATTAATTCAAACTCGAAAGTTGGTTGATCTTCGGCGATATCATCACCTAGATCAAAGTCTGTTAGTGCCAAATTTGTAGGTGCATCAAAACTTATCGGAGCCTCATCATCAACTATCGTAAACTCAGCAGAGCCAGCAAAGTTATTGTAGTATTCCGAGTCTGATACCGCCAAAAAATCGATTTCAATCTCATTATCTGTGTTTAATTCAGCATCATCATTAACGGTTACAGTTAGCTCATGCACCTGATTCCATTCATCTGTTGGGATAAACAAATCATCGGCTTCTAGCTCAATTCTGGCGTCATCATCAGGATCGTTGACCGTAAATTCCAAAGTTACACCTTCTTCACCTTCTTCTGGAATAATAATTGGCTCATCAAGTCTAAACTCAATTAGAATTTCCTCACCCTCGTCAGTGGTCGCATCATTTGTAGCATCAATTCTACCTGCAGCTAGTACTAAATTACCAAAAAGACTACTAATAAGTATCGACAAAGTAATAATTGAAAATAACTTGCGCATTTTGAATAGTATTTTAAAACAAAAATGATTTTAACTTAGTGTGTTAAGTTTGAAGAGCAAATTTGCTAATATAATTGAATTTTGCCTTGCCGAAAAAGCGGTTTGTTTCTTACAAAGACTAAAATTATTAAAACTGGACTATTTGCTTAAAATAAGGCAGAATTTGCATAATTAAAAGTTTAAGACTATGCGTGCAGTTTTACTGGCTTCCGGTCAAAGTAGTCGATTTGCGCCCTTGGAAAACAAGATGGCACTGCCTTTTTGTGGTCAACCATTAATGGCATGGCAGGTACAGCAGTTGTTGAATCATGGATTCGATGAGCTATTTGTTATTTATGGTCAGCATAATGAAGTTGAGTTGCGAGAGATTGCTAGTGAATGGCCAATAAAATTGATCAAATTTGTTGAACAAGAAAACTTGGCCGATGGGATGGCTGGAGCAATGGAATCACTTGCCAAGGCATATCCAGATAATGAAGGATTTTTACTTATCAGTACCAACGACATCGTGGCCGATACAGCGCTTACCGATCTTGCGAAATCAATCAAAACTGATCCAACTCAATCGCTTATTTTAGCCCAACAATTACCCGAAGGGGAATATTTTCCTGGTGGCTACCTTGAGGTAGAAGCAGACCATCGCATTAGCAAAATTGTTGAAAAACCAGGGGCAGGGAATCAACCAAGCGATTTAATCAATCTAGTTTATCACTACCATGCTGAACCAAGTAAACTCTGGGCAGCACTTAAGCAGGTTAAGGCTCATCCTGATGAGCATTATGAAAGAGCATTACAGCAAATGTTTGATCAAGGACAATCTTATTTTGCAGTCAACTACCGTGGGCCATGGCAAGCCTTAAAATATCCTTGGCATGTATTAGATATGGCGCGCTTAATTTTCGAGCGTTTAACACCACAAATTAGTTCACAAGCAGAAGTCCATCCATCAGCCATCATTCAGGGGCAGGTGCATTTGGAGGCAGGTGTGAAAGTGTTAGCCAATGCCGTTATTGTTGGCCCAAGTTACATCGGCGAAAACACCATTGTTGCAAATGGAGCGTTGGTTAGAGACAGTTATATCGGTCCAGACTGCGTAATTGGCTACAATACAGAGGTGGCTCGCAGCTATCTAAAAGGAGAAGTTTGGACGCACACAAATTACATTGGTGACAGCATTATAGGGCAAAACGTCAGCTTTGGGGCTGGTACGATTACTGGGAATTTGCGCTTAGATGAGGGTGAAATCACCGTTACAATTAAAGGAGAAAAAATTATGACCGGCCGTCAAAAACTTGGCCTAATTACTGGTGACAACATTCGCGTTGGTATAAATACAAGTTTAATGCCCGGTGTTAAACTTGGCAGCAATTCTATGATTGGCGCTCATTTAATGATTGCCGAAGATATTCCTGCAAACAGCTATGTAGTAGGGGAGAAGCCAGTGTTAAGCATTAAAGAGAACAAGAGCTCAATTAAGAAACGTGATTAAGTAAAGCCCATACCGGTATGGAAAAGGGTGCGGTAGCGTCATTACCTATGCTTTTCAACTTTTTTTTGCGGACAAAGTTCGCGAATTACACATTTGCTATCGCAAAAAGGGCTAACTGGTACACAAATGTTTTGGCCATAAGCTACAAGTAAATCATTTAACTCGATCCAGTATTCCTCTGGAACAATTGCCATCAAAGCTTTTTCAGTATCTTCAGGGCTTTCTGTTTTAACCCAGCCTAGGCGATTGCAGATTCGGTGTACATGGATATCCACACAAATTGCTGGAATACCAAAGCTCACACCGGCCACCAAGTTTGCGGTCTTTAATCCAACCCCCGGCAGTTGCTTAAGTGCAGCTAAGTCGGCTGGAACATTGCCATCGTAAGTATTAATTAAAATCTGACATATCTGCTTAATTTGCTCAGCTTTACGCTTATAAAAGCCAACTGGATAAATTAATTCCGCAACTCTCTCAGTTGGTAAATCAATCATTTTTTGTGGTGTTGCGGCTTCTGTGAAAAGTCTTTCCGTTGCAGCTAAAGTTGTTGGATCTTTTGTTCGTAAACTTAAAACAGTACTAATCAGAACTTTAAAAGGGGACTCCCCATTGCGAGCATATTCAGTAGCAATCGGTTTAAGAGGGAACAAGGAGTAAATTTTACGCAACTGTTCGAGTATTTTCGCCAAATTTGAAATTTCCATACCTGAGTGTTCGCTAATAAAGCCTCAATATAAAAACCTAAATCCCTGTAATCTCAATGCCAAGTTTGCGAGTGTGCGCTCTCCCAATTTTCGTTTGGGCCAAACCTCCCAAGGCAGTTTCTTTGTGAGCAGCAGGCATCGCATCACCAATTTTCTTGGCAGCGTCAACAACCTGGTCAAAAGGCACAAAACTTTCAATGCCACACATAGCTAAATCTGAAGCCGAAATGGCAAAAGTTGCAAACATCCCATTTCGTTTAACACACGGAACTTCAACCATCCCGCCAATTGGATCACAAACCAAACCTAAAGTGTTTTTTAAGCCTAAGGTAGCCGCTTCCACACATTGTTTGGGTGTGCCGCCGCGCAACTGAGTAATTGCAGCCGCTCCCATTGCCACCGCGCTACCAATTTCCGCTTGGCAACCTCCACCAGCACCAGCCAAAGAGGCATGCTCAGCAATAATTAGACCTATTGCCGAAGCGCACAACATCGCCATTGCAAAGTCGTGATCCGAATAATCAAACTCTTCAGAAAAGGCAGTAAATAGTCCAGGAATTACACCAGCAGCTCCAGCAGTCGGAAATGCCAAAATTTTCCCCATACAAGCATTGTTTTCGTTAGTTGAAATCGCATAGCACATTGCTTTAGCAGATAGTCTACTGTTCAAAAAAGGAAACTCAGTCTCTATTCTTGCATTCAGCTTTTTCGCAATTCCTCCGACCATCAAACCAACAGACTTTACATCTTTGCCAAGTCCATCATAAACACTTTCTTTTAAAACAATCCATCTATTGCCTAGTTCGGCAATTACAGCTTCGCGATCGGTTTGTGTATTGCGCTCAAGTTCACGCCTGAGCATAACCTCTCCGATTGTAAAATCGTAAGTATTACAAATTTCTAGTAACTTATCTGCAGTATTGAACTGATACATGGGTGTTGATTAATGGATGTCAACAGTCCAAGTAATTATAAAAATTTTTGAACTAAAAACCAGCGGAAAGTTAATTGTTATAAAATGCCCAACTCGATCAATCTTTTTTGATATGCATTACGTTGACGGCAAGCTCGATCTGGTCCTCCCATGGGTTGACAGTTCTGGAGCAACGTGCCTGCTTTAGGTGGGTCCACATTTACTGATACATCGGTTCTATCGGTTTCATCGGTCATACCCGTAGTAGCGTTATTTGAACCCGGGTTTAGTCCACTAAGTAATAGAGCTTGGTGTCTAGTATCGCTAATTGCTCCTAAAAGCTTCGGGCCAAGTGGATTGAATTGATTATTATTTATATGCTTATACAGACTTTCTAGTGCAACAGTGAAATTAGTATAAATTGATGATGATTCTATTACACGTTGCAAGAGGTCAAAATTTATTTTTATCTTGGAAATTTTCTCAATTATGACATTTTCTGCTGCATTTCTAGGGGAGTTTATTATTTGATTAATTAATTCTATACATGTTGTAATATTGTCTACTATTTTCCCTCTTTTTTCATTTATTTCTGAATTTGCTTTTTTGCTATCTCTATCAATAAAATTTTTTGCAATGCCACCAATTTTATTTGCAGGTAAAGCTTTATGTGATGCCATGATTTTATTGTTTGTTTTTTTTGCCTTCATTAGTAAATTACACTGTTCAAAAACGGATTCTAATCTAATTAGTAATGTGTTTAACAGTTTTGCAGGTGGTATTGCAGGCTCAATATCGTAAGATTTAATATGTAATTGACTTGTAGAAAGCATCTAACAAAGATTAATACTATTTGCTACATAGTAAATGGTAAAGAGCAAAAAGTAAACAACAAAAAATAACCGTTCTTTAAGAATGCTCCCTTCATCTACAACCTATCCAATAGTTCGCTCAGTTGCTTAATCAAATCTTTATCTTCAAGTTTTTTGGCTAGTTTAAGCATCTCTTTGTAAGTACTTTTCTGTTTTTTTTGTGCGTCACGCGTTTTGCATTCGGCAACTTTACGTCGAAGCATGTTAAATTCTCCAGCATAACAGGCTCGCGCACCTTGCTGATTACCCAATTCTTGGTACAGTTTACGCGCTTCAGCAAACTTGCCTTCATCATAAAGAAACTTAGCTTTTTGGCTCAACGCATAATGCTTTAGTTCAATATTGCTGGACTTTTCCGCCCAATTCAAAGCGGCAGAGAATTTTTTACTTTGAACAAGTTTTCTTACAACGGTAGTGTAAACACTTGCAATTAATTTAGGATTGCCGTTTTTCTTAGCAAAATCCAAAGCTTCGCTAAAACTGCCACGCTCTAAACTTGCCAGCGCCAAGTTGTGATACGAAACTCGCAAATTGTGTTCTACAAGATCTCGATTACTACTTAATTGGAAGGCGATTTGAGCACTTTTAAGTAATGCTTTTGCCGAAATTGGGTCGCGGTTCTCTTCGGCATCTGCCACGTCCAAAAGGTTAATTGCAGGCAATTCGCTAACCGAAACAATCTCTGTAAATTCATCATATTTCATAAACTGTGATTGCGTCGCCTCTACATCGAGCCCACTGTAATGAAGACAGACGTGCCCTGGAACTAATTTAAGCTGTAAGTCAGTAATTGGATAACGTAGACTAAACAAAAATAAATATAAAGTGACAATTTGATTACAATCACCAATCATCGTTTCGCCAGCTTCAATATCAACCAGTAACTTGGCAAAACTTGATGCTTCCCTGTAGCAATATCGATTGCCCGGTACTAAAAAAGTCATTATCTGCTGTAAAAAAGAAAGCTGCTCCAACTGTTTAGAATCAAACTCGATGTTGAACTTCTTGAGCTTACGCACGAACTCATCTTGAGCAACAGGATGATGATCAGCATACTGCAAAAATCGTTCGCCAATAATCCGGGCATTTTCATACAATTTAGCTCGCTTAAGTTTCTTTAAATTTTTGTAACCTTTGTAATTGGCTTCCAGCCACAAGTTTACCACAACTAAGTCTTCCTGCATCAATCGCAAAAGCTGCTGCTGAATCTTAGTTGCATTGCTGTTTTCTCCAAATTTACTGACAACTAGAGCTACTTTTTTCTCCAAAGGGTTTGCATAAGGGCTCAATATTTTTTTCAGCCATTTCCACATATTGACTTAATTTAGGAGTAGACTTAACTTAGATTGTACAACCAGCTTAATTTGCATCTCATGTCTTTAGCGCAATTAACAATTTTTCTGCTCACATTTTTAGTAATCTTGGATATTTTATTTTATCTCTATCTAGCATACAAAAACAATCGACATATTGATGTTGAGGTTTTTAGTGTTAAGCAGGGGATAAATTTGCGAACGCTAGTAATTCTGTGTTTGTTAGACGGCTTAGTTGTCGGAATGTTGCTCTACTATCTGGTTTTCGATCGTTAGCATTTCCAGAGCCGCCGCCGCCGCCGCTTGCGCGGCTGCTTGCTTATTTGATCCCTCTCCGCTACCAAGTCGTCTTTCACCCACAAATGCTGCCATTGTGAAAACCTTAGCATGATCTGGCCCGCTTTCGTCAATACACTCGTAATGTGGAGTTACGCCAAAGCGTTCTTGGCTAAGTTCTTGCAACGCAGATTTTGCATCTTTATCCGCACCTTCGTTTAAAAGTTGAGGTAAACGGTTTAAAATAAAATTTTCAATCACTTGCTTGGCAGCATCATAACCGTAGTCCAAGTAGATTGCACCTAAAAGCGATTCCATAGTATTAGCCAGTAAATACTGTTTTGATCTGCCGCCTGACTTTTCTTCACCTCGCCCAAGTCTTAGATGAGTACCCAGTTCAAGCTCTTCGGCAACTTCTGCCAAATTTTTGCCCTCAACTAAAGCTGATCGCCATGCTGTTAACTGGCCTTCATCAATCTTTGTAAACTCTTTAAATAAATAGTCAGTAACCACTAGCTGTAAAACAGCATCACCTAAAAATTCTAGCCTTTCATTATCTTTCGGCTGTTCACTGTTTCGCTCAGCTTCATTAATGTAGGACTTATGTGTAAAACACTGTTGGTATAGCTCCTTGTCCTTTAATTCTAGACCGAGTTTTTTGCTTAATTCAGAGTACATAGTAAAAATAAATTCTCACTTTTAAGTATAACACAAAAATAACTAAAAGTGAAATCCCATACCGGTGTGTCTGCTAGTACAAGCCTAGCGCTTAGCATTTTTTAAGTTATCCACCGCAAATTTATCTTTTCCTAAACGAGATAATACACCGTTAATAAAACTCCCACTTTGATCGTCGCCGAACTCTTTAGCCAAGTCAACTGCTTCATTTACAGCAACCAAGGGTGGAATATCTTCATTGTAAAGAAGCTCATAGATGCCTATTCGCAGAGCAGCTTTGTCTACTTTTGCCATCTTTTCAATTGGCCATTCCGGAGCATAAATCTGAATATATTCATCTAGTTTTTCCTGTTTGGCTAGCGTATTTAGCAGTGTCGATCTAAAAAACTCAGCATTTGGTAACTCACTAGCGGCTTCATCGGCAAAAAGAATGTAATCAATTACATCCTCTGGTGTTGCAATGTTTTTGCGATAATCTTGAGAATCAAGCCAAAACAAAGCCTTAATCACTAGCTGTCGTGCGAGATGACGAAAACCTGCTTGCATAAAATTAAGGCTTAATATGGACTTAAAGGAGCGTTCGAATTAAGCTGAGATCTTAGTGATCTTGTCAACTTGTTTCGACTTATCAACAACCTGTTTACCTTTGTAGTAACCGCATTCAGAACAAACATGATGAGCTCTGCGCTTGCTACCGCATTGACTGCAGTCGACCAACACAACGCCTTCAGAAAGCTTGCGTTGCTGACCTTTAACATAAACAGTGTGACGTCTACGTGTACGAGTTTTGGAAACCTTCTTCTTAGGAACTGGCATGACGATACTTCAAATTTAGCTTGGAAACTATAATAAAAATTTGAGGAATTGCAAGGGGAAAATCTTGATCCAGCACTACACAGTCTCGCTGCGCTCAAAATGTTCGTGCTGGATCAAGATTTTCCCTGTGGAGGGGGAAGAGAGGAGATGTGGTTACAAGTGTTAAGCCATGATCCAGCACTACACAGTCTCGCTGCGCTCAAAATGTTCGTGCTGGATCAAGATTTTCCCTGTCCGAGAGGAACCAGATAACATAACACTTAAATTTACTGAGTTGCAGCAACTGCTTTTAAACAAGCCAAATTTAAGAGAGATATAATTTTTGACAACAAATCTTACCCTCGAGGGCAAACCTTACGTCAAGATTTCCACATATCTTTTAGGCTTGCAAAAGGGTTTGTTTCTGAGCCGGCTTCTGTTTTTTTAGGTTTGTTAAATTCAATTCCTGTACAACTTTTCGCACACAAAATGCGGTCTGGCATTGAGAGGTTAATTGTCTCGTTAAAAAGGCTAGTTAAGTCAATCAAGTGATGTTTCATATCGATAAACTCAAAATCATCAGGTAGGTCTTCTTCGTCAGTTTGCGGAAGATAGTACTGTAGTTCTGAGCTTTTTAAGCTGTGTTTAACAGTTGTTTTTTTCAAGCAGCGATCACACATTGCCTCTGCTGTATAAGGTTTTTTTTCAATAATTGCCACTAGACCATCGGGTATACGAACAAGCGTAACAGGAATTTCTTTGAGCGAAAAATTTGAATAGCAATCATTAAAATCAGTTATGTCGAGCTCGACTTTGATTTTTTTTGTGGCTCCAGTGGCTTGACTAAGCAGTTCGGATACAGGCAGCTGATATTTTTTACGATTTATTTCCATAGATAGTTTGACCAAATGAGAATCTTTTTCTACTATAGCAGCCAGACGCACCTGTAGGCAATATTACAAATTTCCATGCTTAAGTTTTTTCAATCACGACAACGCACCCGTCCAGACAATTTGCTTTTGGCACTCGACATCGGAAGTGATTCTGTAAAAGCCATGTTAGTTGAAGTGCAAGGTCGTAGAGGTGTAGTTTTGGGCTATGGAAAGGTCCAGCAGTCGATAGGTGAAATGCACAACGGCTCAGTCACAGACATTGCTGGTGTAATAGACAATTGTCAGAAAGCAATTTCTATCGCAGAAAAACAGGCTGGGGGCATAGCTACTCAAATGGTGATGGGTGTTGCAGGCGAGCTAGTAAAAGGTGAGACAATAACAACAACCTATCTAAGACCAGATCCGCATACAAAAATAGATATGGCGGAGTTGAAACAGATCGTTCAAAAGCAACAGCGAGAATGTTACGAAGAAATACGTAGACAAATGGCTAAAGAAAGCGGATTTAGTGAGCTCGAAATCAAGCATGTCAATGCGGCAATTACAGGCGTAGAAATTGATGGTCAGAAAATAAACAATCCAATCGGATTTCAAGGGAGGGTCGTAAAAATAAGCATATTTAATGCCTTTGCACCATTGTTGCATTACGGTGCATTACAAACAATTGCCCAAGAGCTAGATATTGATCTACTGGCAATCGTGTCAGAACCTTATGCGGTTGCAAGATCATTAGGTTTTGAAGACGGCAGCGAAAACGGTATTTTTATAGATGTCGGTGGTGGTACAACAGATCTGGCAGTTGTAACAAATGGTGTTTTGAATGCTACAAAAATGTTCATGTTGGGCGGACGATCATTTACAAAAAGATTAAGCCATTCACTAAACTTATCTTTCCTTGATGCAGAATCAGTTAAATTAGCTTACAGTAACGATCAGTTGGAAAAGCACTCGTTTAATCTAGTTCGAGAATCGATGAAAAGCGATGCATCTGTTTGGTTATCAGGAGTCGAACTTTGTTTGGCAGATTGTAATCTAGCAGTTTTACCCAGCAAAATTTATTTATGTGGTGGTTGCGCTAAGTTGCCAGAAATAAAAGAAAGTTTAGAGTCAGACACTTGGTACAAAAGCTTGCCATTTAACCGAAAGCCAAAAGTTCAGATATTAGAGCCAAAACAACTAAATAACATTGATGATCCATCGGGTAGATTTTGTGATCTTGAGCAGATAACACCAATGGCGCTGGCAAATATTGGTCTAGAATTGGCAGGGGAACCGCATATTGTAAGTAAATTGTTGAATAAGGTGGTGAAGTTGATGCAAGTTTAACATTTTTTCAAAACCTGCTCTGCTCGCTGCGCTAGCTAAATTTATTGTTGTATTTAGTGATTTTAATATATAATCTCTAAGTCAGTAGAAAAAATAAAAAATGAAATCAAAAAAAGTTGATCTAGAAAAGCAAAATAACGAGTCAAAGGTTTCGGCAGATGCTGTTGTTTTTGTCGAAATTGACGAAGAAATAACTACCATTTTTGATCGTATTAAAAATATAAAAAATGCTGAAGTTTATATTGTTGTGCCTGAACGAAGTATTTTGCTTCAAAATATTATCAATCTCAAAATTCTTAAAAGGAAAGTCACTGAAATAGAAAAAGAGTTGAATTTAATTACAACAGACGAGATTGGGATTGGCTTTGCAAATGAAATTGGTTTATCAGTTTATCTAAATTTGCAGTTAGAGCCAGTTGTAGATAAGTCGTCGGCAAATCAATCTATGGCAGATGATGCTGATTTCGGTGAGCAGTTGGTTGGTAAAATTAGAGGCGAAGATGAGTTGCCAACTAGACGAAGCGAGGCCAAGGTTTCAATTGCTGAGTTGCAGCACAAAAGACGTATAAAGGATTTTACAAATGTAGTTCAGGATTGGAAAAAAATCTGGCGTCAAATTCGGCAGCAAAGTCAAAAACGCAGCATTTTTTGGCAAAGTCCTAAGCGTAAAGCTATTATCATGGCCACGTTTATTAGTGTTTTTGTTTTATTTTTTGTCGCCTACATTGCGCTCCCACAAGCAACAATTTATATAACTCCCAACCAACAAACAATTGAGCAAGCAATCAATATTACATTGGTAGATGCTGAAAAAAATAGTGGGCTTTTACGTAGTCGCCCACGTAGAACAATCGCATCTTTTCCAGTCGCAGCCCCAGAATTAATGCATACTATTACTTATACAACTCTAGGCCGAAACTTTGAAGGTCAAAACGCGCAAGGTACTTTGAATATTATTAATACTGCTGATCGTACTTGGACATTTGTACCAAAAACACAATTTCAAACTGACAATGGTATAATTTTTAGAACTACAGATTACGTTAATGTGCCAGCCGGAACTATTCAAAATCCTGCTAAAATCCCAGTTAACGTTGTTGCAGACCCTTTTGATGCAAATGGAAATCCAATTGGTGACAGGGGAAACATCGGCCCTTCTAAGTTATCGATAGTAAAATTGGGAGATGGATATAAAGAACTAGTTTATGGGGAAAATACACAAGCAATGACTGGCGGTAAAACTGTAACAAGTATCAAGGTTACAGAAGACGATATTAAACGTGCATCGGAATTTGCTAAAGAAAAAGCGTTGGCAGACCTACCTGGTTTACTACAAAGCTATTTGGACACCTCAAGTGAGTACAAAAATGAAAGATTAAAGCTCCTTAACGTTCCAAACTCAATAATTTTTGAAGAGCCACAAATCATAATCGACCCTAGCTTAGTTGGAACTGCAACGCCAGAATTTCCCGTAATTGTAAAAATCAAAGCACAAGGAATCGCTTTCAACGAAGGAGAAATGCAAAATTTAATTCAAGACGAGCTATTATTGCGTCAAACTCCAAACAAAGAGATCGCACAGATAGATGAAAGTGGGTTGGCTTATCGAGTTGTAAGCCGCAACGACGAAGCGGGGATAGTTGAACTTACTGTCTCAATAAAAGGTGTAGAAAAGTTTGATTTAGATCCACAAAAGCGTAGTGGAGCCGACTTAATTCAGAGAATTAAAGATGAGTCGGTCGCACTTAAAATTTCTGATGCCGAAAAAGTAATAGGTTCAATGCCGGAAGTCGAATCTGTTAAAATAGATAGTTCGCCTTTTTGGACACCAACATTACCTAATATTTCGGATAACATAAACGTGGTAATTCAAAACTAAAAAATAAATTTAATTTACAAAACATATGAAAATCAAATCGCTATTTGTATTAAGCTTTGCTTTATTACTTTTTACAGGATGCGGAAATTCACCAGCAGTAGAAGATAGCGTTGGTCAAGTAACAAGTGAGGGTGTTGAGGCGGTAGAGTTGGAAACCACAGATGATGCTACGGTAACCGAAGCATCAAATACAGTCTTTGAGCGAGACAGTGAAATTGTGAAAAACGAAGAAATTATTGATAAAGCCTATGGTAGTGATAACGCAAAATTATGTGAGAAAATAGAAAATCTAACACAAAAAAATAGTTGTGTTCTTAACATTGCTATTAAGCTAAAAGACCCACAAGTTTGTGAGTCTTTAGGTGACGATATTGTTGCTGTAGCTGATTGTCAGAGAGCTTCTGCTCGATAACACAATGTGCTGGCTTGGATTCTAAACGAGCCAGTATAGCCTCGGCCAACGGCAGTCCAGTCATAACGACAAGGTGTACCCATTAAACTTGTATCGGGGTATGCTTTAATGCTTATCCCAGAACCTACATCACCTTGCAATTGGTAACCACAAGAAATTGGAACTCCATAGTTGTATGAATATTGATTGCCATTAGAAGAGTAATTTGACCTTCCACCTTCAGTTGTTGTTCCAGAACATGCAGGTGCAACCCAACTTCCGCTAACTTGTTGAATTGGCGGCGCATTTCTTGGTGCAGCTGGCATAACTCTTGAAAAGTTTGGGCTACTGTTTAATTCTTCTCGCAAAACGCCAATACCTAGAGATACTAAGTTTGCGCCTAAATTATCTCCTTGATTTGAATTTAAATTAAGTAAACCATTAACATTTAGATTATTACGTGCTGTAACATTTCCGTATAAATTAACGGAGCCGCTGTTATTTGTAGGTCCTAGGTTAATTGTTGCTGAGTTAATCGCAGTAACAGCGCTACTTAAAGTGATCTGAGTTCCTGCACTAATTGCAATAATCGAATCTGAATTAAGGGCAAAGACTTCCGCTTGAATCAACATTCCAAGGTAGGCCCAAAATTTAATTGAGTTAATATATCTTTGGTTTACTGGAGTTTCAGTACTTTGATCGCGCTGCTCTATTTCAATTAGATTTGCTTGATTACCAAGTGAAATCTTAGAAAAAATTGTGCTCGATTTGCTTGCTAACAAGTCAATATATGGATAAAAACTGTTACCTGTAACAAATTCACTTACTTCGGTTTTTGCATAAGAAGCATCTAGTTCGGCAACAGAAGTGTTTACATTGATACCGCTAAAATTTGGTACAACATTACTGTTTGGCGGATTTGTAGTTGGAGCTGCTGACACCAAGTTAATGCTAACTGCAACCAAAAGCATGGCAGCTACAATGCTTAGACTCGCTCGAGCACCAAAAGATCGCTTCACAGAATGCAGCACTTTATCTACGATGTTGCGACGAATTTTATATTTTGTAAACTTGACTTCTGTCATAGCGGTATAATTCAAAGATTAATAAATCTTATTATTATACCACAACCATTCTAAAATATGAATACCATTTTTTGAGAAATTTCCCACAACACATACCGGTATGGACGGCTACAGTCCTAGCTGTCTACGAATTTCTTCTGCTTGGGCATCATCTGCTTGTTTGCGTTCAACCGAAGTAAAGCTTTCAACAATTGCATCCCAATCGCTAGCATGTTGTTTGGCAAGTTTCTCAAGTTGTGGAATGTGTTTTGCTGACAGTTCCGCAAATTTTCGTTTTTCTTCTTCAAATATTTCAACCAACTGATCAATTTGTTGCTGACGAAGGTTAGGTATCGACTCAATTATTCTTAGTTTTTCATCTTTACTTAAAGAAATCGAACCAGCAAGCAAGGTCATGAAAGCGCTTTCGTTGAAGCTTAAACCGTGAGCAGGAACTGGAACCTTATCAATGTTTTTAATGTACTGCCCAAGCTGATAGTTTGCCGGTGTGTTGTCTTCTTCTGACTGCGCACCACCTGCAGTTGCATCATCATCTCCCATCATCCCACCACCATTCATTAAGTCAGGCTGCATAGCAGGAGGAGCTTGCATTACCGGATTTTGAACCGGAGGTTGCTGCATAGTTTGAACAGGCTGCGGTTGTTGAACCGGAGGCTGCATAGCAGGAGGAGCTTGCATTACCGGATTTTGGACCGGGGGTTGTTGCATAGTTTGAACAGGCTGCGGTTGTTGAACCGGAGGTTGCATAGCAGGAGGAGCTTGCATTACCGGATTTTGAACCGGAGGTTGCTGCATAGTTTGAACAGGCTGCGGTTGTTGAACCGGAGGCTGCATAGCAGGTGCTTGACCTGCACCAGTTGCCATCGGAACAGTATAAGAAAATCCAGAGTCACCTTTATTATCTTCAGAAAAAACTTGCTGAAACTGTGGCTGGTTTTGAGCAGTTTGTTGATTTTGTGCGCTTTGATCTTGTCCTTGTCCAGAGCCTGCTTGTGGGTCTTGATAACCTGTTGCCTGATCATTCATGTTTATTTGCAATTAAATTACGTATAACTTTGCTATATTGATTTTAGCAATTTTTAGGCATTTTGTAAATACCCAAGGTATCTGCAAAAAATAAAACTAAGTTGCCTAGCAAAATTAGTTTAAAGTTTGCTGGGTAAACTTGCAATCGCAATTCCTAACTTAATTTTAGTTGTTTTTATGAAAAATTTTACTAGAATACCAAGGCACAAACTTTTAGGGCGGTTAGCTCAGTTGGTAGAGCGCGTCGTTGACTCCGACGAGGTCAGAAGTTCGAATCTTCTACCGCCCACCATCAAAATAGCGAAAATCAATTTTTGTAATTGAGATCGATTTTATATTTATTTTTTAAGATCTAGTACGCATAAACTTTCCAAATGTGGTGTTCGTGGAAAGTAGTTAAACAGTTTGAGATCAATAATTTTATAGTTTTCTTGTAAAAGTTCCAAATCTCTAGCTTGAGTACTTAAATTGCATGCAAGGTAAATTATTCTGGCTGGTTTTACTTCTAGTAGTCTTTGAACTACTTTGGCGTGTAAACCTGCTCTTGGGGGATCAACTATGACTATTTGATCACTATTTATTAACTCTACTACCTGTTCAGCCGGACAGCATTCTGCTTTAGCGTTTGTAATTCCATTATTGTCTATATTTTTTTGTGCAAGCTCAATCGCTTCAGCATTGCTATCTACAAGATTCCAACTTTTAGCCAAATTGTGCAATGGTAAGCTAATTGCCCCCACCCCAGAATAGAAGTCAAGTGCGGCCTTTTCTTTGTCCAAATATGTAGCAATAAGGTCTAATGTTTTTGTAAAAAGCGGAATATTGACTTGAAAAAAACTCAATAGTCCAAAACGCAATTTTGTTCCATTTAGTTCAGTAGTTAAGAAGTCATTACCTTCGCCAAAAAGTGTTTTACTAACAATTGAAGCCGGACTGTTTGCAGGTGAGAGATAAATTCTAAAACCTTGGCAATGAGACGGTAAATTCGGCTTTGATTTTTTGCTAATTAGCTCGTTAAATACCTCTTCTTCTGTTGCAAACAATGCTACGCAACTTTCACCTTGTCCATTGCTTCTTGCAATGACTGTTTTTACGTGTGCTACATCAATTTTGTGTAAATTCAACCAGTCGCAAACAGCTTGCGCGCTTTCGTTAATCTCTGATTCCGCTAAGCAGCAACAGTCTAATGGTAGTTTCCAGCTGTAGGAACCTCTTTTGTTTAGTGAAAGTTTTATCGGACTGTTGTCATCTTTATAGACAGATCTTGTAAAGCCAAACTCCATTTTGTTCCGGTAATGATACTGATTCTGATCTGGTGAGAAAATTTCAATATCACCGTCTAAAGCAGAAAGATCAAGTTTGTGAAAATGTCCATTTGCTTCTTCTCGCTTCCATTTTAGCTCACTTTCCCATTTTACAATTTGCCAAGGGCTGCAAGATAAATAGTGGTCCGGTTCTTCGGGTTTAATACGTTCTTGAGATGGCTCAATAATCTCCTCGGCAATGCCATACAGACAGCCTTTACGCTTTTTTATAATTCGAACTTGGGCTAACTCACCTGGAAGCAAGTTCCAGCAAAAAACTGGCTTTCCATTAAAATGGCCGAGGCATTCACCCCCGGCCACAATTTTCTCACCTCTGATTACACGGTGGTAATCAGAGATTGGTTCAATTTCACTAAGATTTTGGTTTTGATTCATTAGTTTCTTTATTGTCGTTTAAATATGCACGAATTACCGCAATAAATGCCTCTTCACTTGGTGGCAATGGTATCTCTTCATCGTTTACAAAAAATGTCGGTGTGCCGCTTACACCTTTGCTTGCACCAATCCCGTAAGAAGTTTTAACTTTTTTAGCTAGGTCAGGATTTTCCATGTCAGTTTTGAATTTTTCAACATCCAATCCGATTTCAGCTGCATAAGCTGCAAAAAGAGCATCGGTTTTAGCTTCAGCTTGCCATTCTTGCTGCTTTTCAAAAAGTTTGTCATGCATTTCCCAGAACTTTCCTTGTATGCCAGCTGCTTCTGCTGCAACTGCTGCGGGTACAGCATTTATGTGCATTTGTAGTGGAAAATGGTAAAATTCAACTTTTAAATCGTCGCCAAACTCTTTACTTACAGCACTTACTAAAGGTGCATAGTATCCACAAGCTGGACATTGAAAGTCTGCAAACTCTACTAATGTTACTTTAGCGTTTTCGCCGCCTTTTACTTGAGGTTCGTATGGAACTTTGCTGCAACCAGCAAAAATCATAAGTCCAGCCACAAGCAGTGCAAAAAAGCCAATTGATTTGAAGATCTTTTTCATAAATTTGTATTAATATAAAGCGGACCAAGTATAGGCTAAAAGCAGTTTGAATGTCAAAACTAAGGTCTGAACATGCTTAAAAAGCCAGCTGCATCATAAGATCTATTTTTAATCTCTAGCCTAAATTACAAACACATCGCCATATTTTTTTTCAAACTCCTCTTTATGCATTTTTAACTCATGCACTAGTTGCTGAATTTGGTATGTTGGCTCTGCATACAATATCGGCCCTCCAGATATATCCATCAATCCTTTAATATCTCTTAATTTGTTACAAAAAATCACAGCTTTGCGGTCTGCTTCGCCTTGTCCTTCTTCGGATAAAGTTTCGTAATGAGATTTGTTAATTAAGCTATCTGGGTAAATTAAATTTATCTCACCACTATAGACTTTGCTCATTGTGCTTTTTAAGAAAATTTGAACATCTGGTGCCATCCCAGCTGGATCAATTGCGGGTTTATTTAGAATCTCTTTTTGTTCAGGCGCTAATGGGTCGAGGATCGAGGCCATACATGATTTTAAAAAACTATCTGGATATTATAGCATGTAACTTGAAAATATGCTAATTTTAAAACATCTGAATTCACAACAAACTAATATGGATTTACAAGCTTCTAAACTTCGGATTGAACAACTGAAAAATCAGATTAAGGATTGGAACTATCACTATTTTACTTTGAACGAAGAGCTGTTTTCGGAGGAGGCACGTAACAGCTTAAAGAGGGAACTTGAAAATTTAGAGCAGCAATATCCACAGTTTATAACAGCAGATTCGCCAACACAAAGAGTCGGATCTGTTCTGTCGGGGCGTTTGAAAAAAATTCCACATTTAAGTCGAAAATTTAGTTTGGCAGATGCGTTTAATATGGATGAAATTGCAGAATGGATAGAAAGAATTCAAAAATACGCTCCAGAAGAAAAACTTGAGTTTCTTGTTGAGCCTAAAATTGATGGGTTAAACGTTAGCTTACATTACGTTGCGGGTGAGTTGAAGCATGCACTAACGCGGGGTGATGGGGAGTTTGGTGAAGATGTAACACACACAATTAAAACAATCGCTAGCATTCCTTTATTTTTGCCCGAAAAAGTAGATGCAGAATTTGCAGGAGAGGTCTATTTTAGAAAGTCTGATTTTGAAAAAATTAACTCTCAAATGGAAGTCAAATTTGCTAATCCTAGGAACGCCGCTGCGGGTACGGTTCGTCAACTTGATCCACAAATCGCCGCTGAGCGTAAGTTGCAAATCGCCTTGTATAGCCTAGGTCTTACAAACTTTGATGCAGAATTGTTACCAAAATCTCAGTCTGATTTACTTAATTTATTGGATCGCTGGCAGCTACCGTACAATAAACTTTATAGAAAGTGTGTTACTATCGACGAAATTGCTGCTTTTTATGAAGAGTTACAGCAGAATAGGCATGACTTAGCTTTTGAAATTGATGGCTTAGTAATTAAAGTTGATGACTATAGATTGCAACAACAAATGGGGTTTACCGCTAAAACACCACGTTACGCAATCGCACTTAAATTTCCTGCAACGCAAGCAAGTAGTAGAGTTTTAGGAATAATAATTCAGGTTGGTCGTACAGGAGCACTAACACCAGTTGCCGAATTGGAACCGGTCTTTATTGATGGGTCTACAGTTTCTCGAGCAACACTTCACAATGAAGACGAAATTGCCCGCAAAGATATAAGAATAGGGGACACCGTAATTATTCAAAAAGCTGGCGATATAATTCCTGAAGTAGTAAATGTGTTAACAGAAATGAGATCAGGCTCTGAGCAGCTATTTGAGATGCCATTAAATTGTCCGGTTTGCGGTGAGTTAACAGAAAAACCAGAAGATGAAGCTGTACGTCGTTGTGTAAACCATGACTGTCCAGCGATGTTGCAAGAGTCAATTGCGCATTTTGTTTCTAGAGCAGCATTTAATATTGAGGGGTTTGGGGATAAGGTTGTTGAGCAGTTGTTAGCCGCAAAGTTAATCACTGACCCTGCAGATATTTTTGAGCTTAAAGAGGAAGATTTACTAAAATTACCTTTATTCAAGGAAAAAAGAGTTCAAAATTTATTAACAAATATTAATAGTAGAAAAACATTAAAACTTTCAGAGTTTATTTTTGCTTTAGGGATACGTCATGTCGGTGAAAAAACCGCTCAAGATTTAGCTGTTTATTTTGCCGAAAAATTACCTGATCTGAAAGCAATCACCCCAGATAAAATTCTTGAACTTGTAAAAAATATTACCGAAGAGGAGTTTGCATCAATTGAAGGAGTCGGGGAACGAGTCGCAACATCAATCGTGGATTGGTTTTTATTAAAAAAACATCATGAACGCCTCACAAAGTTGGCACAATGCGAAGTAACACTTAACTTACCTGAAAAAAGTGGGTCGCAGTTAGCAGGTCAAAAATTTGTAATTACCGGCACATTAAGTCTTCCACGTCAGGTGATTAAAGAACGTTTACTTTCTTTAGGTGCAAAAGTTAGTGATTCAGTAAGTGCGCAAACAGATTGTTTAATTGCCGGAGAAGCAGCAGGATCCAAGCTTAAAAAAGCACAAGAGCTCGGTATCAAAATAATTGGCGACGATGAACTAAAGGACTTTTTAGAATTGTAATCTAAATGTCATTAATTAAGAACTTTTCATCTAATAAATTGACTTTATTCAATCAAATGAGAGTGTTCAAAAAGTAGTAGATAGTAGGCAAAAAGTAAAAAGTTAAGCGCGACCTAGATACTACTTTTTCAACACTCTAAAGGTCGTTAAATAAGTCGAGCGCACTATCAACAAAACTACTAGCCTTCTGCTTTGACTCCGAATCTTGATCAGTTACTATTTCGTTGTGAGGTTTTATTTGAAGCCTTGCACCTGTGTAATCATAAACGGCGTTTTCTAGCTCATTAAGCGCTTGGACAGTTGTAAGTTGCTCTTTTAAAAATTGACTACCAAAGGCTAAAGTTAGTGTGTCTGGGTCCAACGACCAAACGGATACTTGTTTCGCTGAAATTCTAACAGAAGCTGAACTAATTCGTTCGACAATTTTAGGCCAATCTTTTTGTAACATAGCCAAACTCACACCACCTACGGCAGCTTTTTGCATAGGAGGTTTTTTCTCGGGGACTTGTTGCTTAGGTTCTGATTCCAGTTCGGGTTCAGGCTTTGTTTCTGAAATTGTAGGTTCAGGTGCTTGCAATACTTCACGGGGTACACTAACTACTGGCTCTTGTTGAATAATTTTAGGTACGCTAGCAACCTCAGCCTCGACTATTGCTTGGGTGGTAACTTCTTTTTCACATAGTAAGCCGGCCAATACTTCGAATGCCAAAAATGGCTGATCACTGGTTCTGAATAATTGATAATTTTCTTCTAACTTTTGCAAAACTTTTAATTCCCAGTTAGTTGCAGAATTTTGTTGTAAAGCAGTGTAATAGTTTCTTCTTAGTTGTATTAAGCTTTGTTCATAAAAATGTTTACAATTTACGCCATCCATTTCCAGTTGTTTAATAACATTTATAGCCTCAAGCGTGTCATTTTCCTTCAGGGCAGTTAAGAAATTTGCAACTTGTTGATCGTCACTATGTCCCAACAATTTCTTTACACCATTTGCCGTTAGGTCGTTATCATTTGTAGTTAGTTGTTCTAGTAAACTCAAAGCATCTCTCGCACCTCCCATAGCTTCATCGGCAATTAAAGCCAGTGCTTCCGCGTCTGCAGTTAGCTTTTCCTGTTCGCAAACATTTTTAAGCATTTCTATTAAGTCTGGCTTCGGTAATCTTTTAAAATCAAAGCGTTGGCAGCGTGAAATGATTGTTGGTGGAATTTTTTCTAGTTCGGTAGTTGCCAAAACAAAGTAAACATATGCAGGCGGCTCTTCTAGGGTTTTCAATAGTGCATTAAAAGCCTCTTTTGTTAGCATATGCACTTCATCGATAATATACACTTTCGCACTTGCGGTAGTTGGTTGAAATCGAATGGTTTCCCGTAATTCTCTAATCTCATCAATCCCTCTGTTTGAGGCAGCATCAAGTTCCAAAACATCTAAAAGACTACCAGCAGTAATTTGTTGGCAGTTTGAGCATTTATTACACGGTTCTGCCCCTTGCCGATCGGTACAGTTTAGTGCCTTAGCAAGGATTCTTGCCGTTGTTGTTTTTCCTGTTCCACGTGAGCCTGTAAAAATATAAGCGTGAGCTACATTGTCATTTTTAATAGCATTGACCAAAGTTTGGACAACTGGATTTTGTCCCACAACATCTGCAAACGTCTGCGGTCTGTATTTTCTATATAAACTCATTAATTAAAACCAAAGTTAGGATTTCCAACATACTTAAGTTTCGTAAAAGATTCAATTGTTTTGCTTTGCTAACGTTTTGTATTACGATAGCTTCACTTTCTAAAATTATAAATTACATGAACGAAGTGAGCCCAAAGCATCCGGTGGAAACTGAGTTGTATGAAAAATTAACCAATTTAAACATTCCCTACATTGTTTATGAACATCCACCAATCTTTACTGTTGAAGATGGTTTGAAATACAAGATTGAACGCCGAGGTGGTAAAACAAAAAATCTATTCTTACGGAACAAGAAGAAAACCCAATACTATCTAATCACTGTTGAAGGCACAAAGAGAGCCGATCTCAAAAAGATTGCTCATGACCTTAATGAGAGTACATTGAGTTTTGGGTCGCCAGAAGATTTGGAACGGTTTCTTGGCGTTCAACCAGGATCGGTTACGGCTTTAGCACTATTTCTACCTTCGGCTAAGGAACTCAAATTTTATCTAGATCAGGATCTAGCAATGGAAGAGTTTATCAACTTTCATCCACTGCGTAACACGGCAACCGTTGAGTTACCAGTAAAAGGATTTCAGGATTTTGTTTTGCAAAACGGCCATCAAATAAACTTACTACAAATCTAGGAGTGATTTTAACTCGTTAGAGAAATCTTTTTGCAAATTTCCTTTTTCAGCGTCAGCAGATTTTAAAATAAAATCAGCAAACAGATTTTCTAGTATTTGTGGATCATTAACACGTTTTAATTCAAAAACTTTTTTACCCATTTGTGCTGCATAAATACTGACAAGAGATGCTTCTTGTCCAGTTGCATCAATAACGCCGTTTGAACCATTTATGATCTTCACTATGTCATCCGCAAACGATAAAGAACTTAAATTCAAATCGTCAATTTTGTGAATATGTAATGCCAGTTGGCTTCTTTTTGCAATTTCTTGCAGCCATTTAAACTCTCTACTTAAACAGTTTTCTTCATTAGTAAAATATACATAAGATTTTTCCGAACTTTTATTTTTGGTAGCTGTAGTTTCAACCGTTTTATCTTGTTCAACTAGTTCAGGAATTAATACTTTGCCACTAACCTTAAAGTGTTTTATCGCTAAATCTCTAATTGAGTCCGAAGCAAAAAACCAGTTTTCAGGCCTTTTTGCAGCTAAAAAATCCCAAATTCTTTGTTTTCTTTTAAAGCATGAGATTAGCGAAAAATTAACAGATTGAGAAGTCATAGCATTTTGTGGCTGCTTAAAAGTTGGCCAACGTGTACTCGGCCATTCAGTTAAATAGCAGACCTGTTTTGTTTGAAGATTCGTTATTAAACCTGCTGTCCAAATACTACCTACACCAATTACTAAGTCGTAATTTGCAAAGTCAATGCTCTCGACCTTGAACCGCATATGCCAGTACCAAAGCCACTCTGCTCTGAAAAATGCAGGTAACTTATGGAGGAGAGATTTTTTACCATAAATTGTATGAATTTTTGCGTCAGGAAATTCAAATAGCAGTTTATCTACCAATAAATCGGTCAAACTACTTTTACCTAAAAACTCTGTTACAATTGCTACTTTGTAATTCTGCTTTGCATTAACCATACAAAAACACAGTTAACATACTCGTGCAAATTAACACTTTAGTTGGTAAATAAGCAAGTTGACTAAATTAATATAACCGCTAGACAAGCATAAAATATGAGATAGAATTAGGCATCAGGTTATTAAAATTTTTAATCACTATGATCGATTTTGAGCATTTGCAAGTTCACTATGACGAAGCAGTTAATAAACAGCCGAGTCCATTATTGGCACTAAGTGAGTTAATTGCTGATCTGTTTAAAGCGCCTTACTTTTGGCTAAAATCAAAAACCAAGGGAGGCTTAGTTGTAAAACTTTTAATTTTTGCAGCATTAGGCAAAGCTTTTGCATTAAATTTAGCTTTTTTTGATTACTTAACGATTAATAGATACATCGAAATACATTTGTGGATCGCGGAAATTATTAATTTTTTTATTGCTGGCTTTATTGGAGGTTATTTGTTGTTTGTTGCAATCTTTGTTGTACTAAAGATCTATTTTTACTTTCAGCCAGAAAGTAGATTTTTTGCTCAAATTTTAAAAAAGCATCAATTAAATCCAGCAAGCTATACTGCTGAAGATTATATGCTAGCTAAACAGATTGTCGAAAACTATGAAACTCAGACATTCGAAGATTTAATCGCTAAACATCCTGAAAAAATAGTTGAGCTGTTAGTAATCGCCAAATGGTTGTTGCCTATAGATGGCAAACTAGTTCTTTATGTTGATTCAAATGATCATCAGGGCGAAGATTTAGTACCATTTTGACGTGGGATGCTTTAGGCGTTTAGAGCTTGAAATTCACCTGTTGTTTTATTCTTGAAAACGTTGTCCCAATTGAAAATTCTGCCATTCATTGCTATATAAACTCCATGAGTGAGTACTTGGGAGAAAGCTATTGCGCTACCAAGATTGAACATTCCATCGGAACTGGAAAATTTATATGGCACCATCGCTCCAGTTAAGACAATTGTTTTATTTACTACATTTTTTGCTAAAAATTCTGCAGTTTGCACCATTGTGTCAGTACCGTGAGTAATGACAATTTTGTCTTCAGCTGCAGCTAGGCATTTTTTTGCAATTTGTTCTCGATCAGAGTCAGTCATGTCCAGACTATCAATCAGCATCAATGTATTTACCTCCACCGGAACTTTTGAGCGTCCTAGTGTAAGCATTTCAGGTACGTGCGTATCTTTAAAAATTAGTTCACCAGTTAGTTCATTATATTCTTTATCAAAAGTACCACCAGTTACAAAGATTCTTACAGTCATATTAGCAGATAAATAAAAACTTCAATGCAGGAATATTGTAGTACATTATTTGAAAATGGCAAGGCTAGATATATATGCACAAGTCTGTTATTTTAAAAATAATAACTAGTACAATTAAAATGCAGCATAATAGTTCAAAATCAGACTTAATATTGGGTGCGCACATGTCTATTTCTCAAGGATATGCTTTTGCACTTACAGAAACGGCAGGGTTATTAGATTGTAATGCGTTGCAGATTTTTTTAAAAAGTCCGCGCGGTGGTCGACCAAAACCATTACTAAGTGAAGATGTAAGTAAATTTAAATCAGAGTACGAAAGGTGTGCAATTAAGTACCTAGTTGCACATTCTTCGTATTTACTAAATTTGGCAAAACCACTAGGGAAAGATGATTGGCAGTTCGAAAACTTAAATGATGATATTATTAGATTAGGCGCGTTAGGTGGTGGTGACTTGGTTTATCATGTTGGTAAATATCTTAAACTAGACCGTGCAGAAGCGATTGAACACCTGCTAGAAAATTTGAACTATATATTGCCAATTGCTGCCGACAAAAATGTTAACTTGTTGCTAGAAAATTGCGCAGGACAAGGAACTGAAATGGGAACTGAACTTGAAGAAATAGCTTATATATTAGACAAAATAAATCGTAAAAATTTAAAAGTCTGTATAGACAGCTGTCACGCTTTTGCGGCTGGTTATGAACTTTCAAATAAAGAATCTGTTGTGAGTTTTTTTAATACAATGGAGTCAATAATTGGTTTGGAAAATGTTAACTGCTTTCATTTTAATAATTCGATTCACCCAGTTGGTTCTAGAAAAGATCGGCACGCTAATTTATTAAGTGGTGCTATAGCAGAAGAGGGGATGAAGGAGTTTGCATATCAAGCTTATCAAGCAAATAAGCCAATTTTACTTGAAACACCATTAATAAATGATACTCATTTGGAAGATGTTCAAGTAGTAAAATCTTGGTTTAAACACCTAATTAAATAGAAAAATGCATACACACAAACAAAATCTACTAGATCAATTAACAAGTGCTCAACTAGAAAAAGCAAAAATTCTTAACCAAGAAGTTGTTCCTTGGGATAAACTTAAGCCGATTGGTTTGTCAGAGGAGCAGTGTCTGGAAATTGCTAAACTCTTAATTTCTTCACTTAAGCCTAGCAAAGAAGACAAAATCGTTTTTATTTTTACACCTGTTAGTAAAGGAATAGCCGAGCATTGTTTAGAATTGCTACAAGCTAGTGGAGCGCATTATGCATTGGATTACTATGAACCCGCTTTGCTTACAAAGTTCTTTTTAAATACGAATAAACTTCAAGTTCAAAATTTTGCTGAGCAACAATTAAAAAACTATGAGCAAATAAATAAAAAATTGATCCTAAACATGGAAGAGGAAGACTCTATAGTTCCAAACGAGCTTAGAAGATATTACGACGATCTGATGTCAACACACAGAGCCCGCGTACGTTCTGGCGAAATTTTTTACACACTAACCTCTATCCCCACAATCGCAAATGCTGCATTGGAAGAAATAAAATACGAAGATTACTTGCAGCTATATTACAAAATGTGTACACAGCCATGGGAAGAAATTGGTAAAGCACAACAAATCTTAATTGAGCATTTCAATCAAGCCAGCACAATTCGTTTAAGAAATAGTGACGGTACAGACTTAACAATGTCGATAAAAGGACAAACATTTGCTAACAGCTTGATTGCAAAAAATTTACCTGGATCAGAATTTTTCAGTTCACCAATTCGCGATAGTGTTAATGGCAAGCTGGTTGCAAAAGGTAAGTTTATGTACGATTACGGAGAGTTAATGGAAGATTTGGAATTTGAATTTAAGGACGGTAAAATAATTAACTTTTCAGCTGCACGTGGTCAGGAAACTTTGAACTCAATTGTGACGCTTGATGACGATCAAGGAGAGGGAAGTCGTCATGTTGGTGAAATTGGTTTCGGTACAAATCCTGCATTAAATTTTCATGTTGCAAACGGTTTGTTGGTCGAAAAAATAGCTTCCAGCTTCCACATCGCGCTCGGTTCTTGCTATACATACGATAACTATTTGGGAACACCTGTTAAATTAGATAATGGTAATTTTAGTAAAGGTGGTTTGCATTGGGATATTACAACAATGTTATTAGGGAAAAATGGAACGATTGAATTAGATGGCACACTAGTTCATTCCAATGGACATTGGTTGATCCCGGGGACTTCTATCTTAGACGTGAAGCAATAGCAAGGGCATAGATGGTTAATGTTTGGTCGTATTCGTGTAAGCATCTTGCTGCTGCTTTAAATGTGCTTCCTGTTGTAACAACGTCATCAATCAGGATTATTTTACAGCCAGATGGAGGCTTTTTTGATAGCAGAAAAGTTATTTTGCGAGTTCTTCTTGCAATACCATCACTACCGACTTGGCTTTTGGAAGAGAGTAAATTTTTTACTTTTAGCCCATCCCAAACGTTGCTCCCTATACGTTCGGCAAGACTGCGTGCTAAAAGACCTGTATGGTCAAAACCATGTTTGTTTTTTCGCAGCCAACTTGAAGGGATCGGGCAAATAAGCATGTTTTTAACCTCCCAAAATAGCCACGGAAATTGATTGTATAGAGCTTGATATAGTAAGTCGGTAAGTTCAATAACCAAGTTTTTTCGCCCGTGATACTTATACTGTTTGATTGCTTTAGATAATAACCCATAGTGTTCATATTTGGCGGAATTGGCAATTTGTAGATTATATCCTTTTGGCTCACACAATGTATGTTTATTGCCTGTCGCTTCTGTGTGTTGCTTAAGCTTCAATAAACATTTATCACAAAAATTTTTGTCAGTTAACTCACGGCAGTTTATGCAATTATCCGGAAAGATCAGTTTCAAAAAGTACTTAAACATAAATTTAGTTAGGCCATCTAGACTAACATGCTAGTAGTTGCGAAAAGTTAAAATTCTAAAACCACCCTTGCAACAAACTTGTCAACGAAAAGTCAGATTATCTACTATCGTTTTCGAATGCTTTTAATTAAAATAAAATTCGATATATGAACTAAAAAATAAACTATGTTTAAACAAAAATGCGCAACAGTACTACTGGTTATTGCTAGTTTGTTATTAGCTCCTGCTACTATATTTGCTCGCGAAGATTTTTATCAGCCTGCAATCTCAGATTTCAAAACAGAAAAACCTGGTTGGGAACGAATCATTACAACTGACAATGGAACGCTAATGGGCTTTGAACAGACAGGCCCAGCATTAGCAGGTTTTCCAGTTAAGTTGACTAATAAAGTCGTAGCTTCTTCACCATTAGTTGCTAATTTTGATCAAACTCCTGAGCAGGAAATTGCAGTAGTTACAAGAACTAGCGGTGGGCAATACGGCTTAACAGTTTTGGCAAATGATGGTAGTGAAATTACAAGTACTGATTTAGAAGGTGAGGTTTACTATGATCCTACCGCAATTACACGTGCAAATGGGCCGAAAGGTATTTTAATAAGCAATGATCAGGGAAAAGTTCAAATCTACTCATTAAGCAATGGTGCTTTAGAAAGTAGCACAGTAGCTGAAGTAGGCGAACCGGCAGGAGCTTCTGTTAACCAGTCTGGAAACATTGTAGTTGTTAACTTGCCTCAATCAAACGAGCTAAAAGTTTATAATTCTTCTGCTTCCATTTGGACGGAAGGTACTTTAATATCAACGACTAGCCCGGTTACTTATCCAGTTGAATTTGGTGCAAGTAGTAAAGTTTATGCAGTCACAAACGATAATAAACTCGTTGGTTATGATGTGCAAAGTGGGTTATTACTTAATGGGTTTCCAACTGATTTAGGAAAACAAGCAATAGCAACTCCTAAGTATGCAGAGCTAAAAGAGGAAAATACTAGTAAAGAGCTATTAGTTCAATTCGTTGATGGTAGTGCGAAAGTTTATACGTTAAGTGGCGCACCGCTAACAAGCTTAAGCAGCAGAAGTTTCTTTTCAAGTAGTTTTGTAAGCTTTGATGAAGATACTGCTCTAACTGTTTTTGCTAGTTCACCAATTGGATTTTATACAAACAATGGAACATACGAGAGCCTCACATCTATTTATGGACATTTTAGAAATGAGTTTATTGAAGGAAATTTAGGTTTACCTCCGCAAATTGCTATTCAGTTCGAAGGTAATGAGTTGTTAAACAACGCAACCGCACCACGTAGTGAAATGTACATTGGGGAGCCAAAAACATTCACAGGAACAATCACCAATAGCGGTTTAGGTAATTTAGTATTTGAAAACAGCCCACCGTTAAACTTAACATATGAAACTGAGCGCAGCGCTGTTTGGACAATGACAGAACAACCACCGGCAATCATCCCACCGGGGCAAAGTGCAAGTTTTAGCTTTTCTGTTGAAGCTGATGTTCGTGGAACATACAATGGGCAATTAACTTTTGGTACTAACGATCCACTTGCCGAGCAAGTAACACTTAATTTTAAAGTTAACGCAGCGTCAACACGTGTAGAAAATACAACAGTTACTGCGCCGCAAATTGTCGCGAATAACAGTGATGAGTTAACATTTAATGTTACGGTTCGTAGTGTAGATATTAGTGAAATTAAAGAAGTTCGGTTTGTTTGCAATCACCAATGGCACACCGCCAATCAGCAAATATGCTATTTGCAATGGCTAGACACAACAAACCAATTAGCTTTATTTGGAGCAAACAATTACTTTGAATTAGGGGCATATAATATTGATGAAACATCGGATCCAAATCGCATAACTTTCACGTTTAACTTGCGATTTAAAAACTTCACCGCTGAGCAATTGAATAACATTTTAGCTACTAATGTTTACGAATATAACGGTGCCTCTACAAGCTGGCAGCCTGCAAAAGAAGATGCCTATTTCGATGTCGTATTGGAAGAAGAGGAGCCAGTTGTAACTGAGCCTACGCTAGTTAATTTTACTGTTGAGCCAACAACAGTGACAGCGGGGGGAGGAACAGAAGTCGTATTCACAGCTGAGCTACTTGCACCTGATCCAGCTAAACAAGATTATTTCTCAATACAAGTAAATCATCCTTGGCACAGTGACGGAAGACCACGTTATGGACTATTTAACTATGATAAAGGTCAAATCCGTGAAATTGGAAACGCTGCATTATACGGTAATGACAAAGTGACCTTATTAAATACTTCAACAAGAACGGTTACTGGAAATAGAATTGTTTACACTTTCCGTGTACTATATGACACATTGCCGACAGATTATCTATCTAATGGATTGTTAGGTAATACTGTCTCGCTAATCTGGCAAGCACGAGAAGGAACATCCGTCACTTATACTTCAAACTGGAAGAAACAGGCGCAAACATTTGACGTAACGCCTTAGTTGAACTTTGAAGACACCTTGTTTAAAAAATAAAAACAGATTTAGTCGACCGATTTACGGTAACGAAAAATCTAGTATAACGTATAAATTAGTGCGACTCACTAGCTGGTTATAAAGATTGATTAAAATTAAAATCTGAACATTAACCTGTCAGTGAGTCGAAACAGAAAAATTTAATTATATATCATGCACTACCGCAAGGTTAATAAAGCTTTGTCTGGAGCTTTAGTGGGATTAATGGTTCTTGCTTCTTTGCCAATTTCGGTGTTTTCGGTTTCGGCAGAAAGTCCGTCTTTTACCGATTTGGAAGAGAGTAACTACAAGCCTGCCATAGAAAAATTAGCAACCGATGGTGTTCTCGAAGGGTATCTAGATGGCACATTTAAACCTAAGAAGACTATCCAGCGCGATGAGTTCGTAAAAATTATTATGGAAACAGCAGATTTAACAAATGAATCAGCAAAAAACTGTTTCCCAGATGTTAAGGAAGAGTGGTATGCAAAATATGTTTGTTCTGCAAAAGAAGAGGGGATCATTGGTGGTTACTCAGATGGTTATTTTCATCCAGAGCGACAAATTAACTTTGTAGAAGCAAGTAAAATAATTAGTAGAACTTTCGATCTTGGTTTATTGATTGAGCCAAAGCCAATGATAGAAAATGAATGGTACAGTCGTTTTGTGTATGCCTTAGAGCAAAGAAAAGCAATCCCAACAGACATCACCAGCCTAGATTACAAGATTAATCGTGAGCAAATGTCAGAGATTATGTGGCGCATTAACGAAGGAAAAACAGATCAACCAAGTAAGACATATGCTGAGCTATTAAAAGGTGCTGAAGTTGTAGCACTAAGCCAAGAAGAGCCAGAGCCAGAGTACAAATCTTTCTCAACATGTAGCGATCTTAAAGAACATGCTTACAATGTTCTAATTGCTCACAACAGTGTAAACACTAGCTATGGAGTTTTATTGAAAGAAACCGGTAACGCTGTACCATCTGCAGAAGCAGGCGGTGTTTCAGAGGAAGCGCAATCTTCAGATGCGTCAACTGGTGATTACTCAACTACAAATGTTCAAGTTGCAGGAGTTGATGAAGCTGACATAGTAAAAACAGATGGGCAGTACATATATGTAGTAAAAAGCGGTAAAGTTGGCGTAGTTAAAGCTACACCTGTTGCGACAATGGAGGAGATCGGAAATATAGAAATACCAGACAAAAACTTTACGCCTCGCGACATGTATGTGGATGGTGATCGTTTAGTAGTATTGGGTACTACTTACGATGGCCAAATCTACAACTATTACAAATCTGAGGAAAAAGTTGAGGAAAGTAGCTCAGAAGGAGAGCAATCAAAAATGAGCGCTGAGGATGCAAGAATAGCAATCTACCCACCTTATTTCGGTCAGCCTACATCTAAGGTTTATGTTTTTGATATTTCAGATAAAACGAATTTAAAAGTTCATCACGAAGTCGAAACAGAGGGTGACATAGTTTCTTCACGCAAAATAGGTGATACAGTTTACACTGTTACAAATAAATACGGTTTGCGTTATGGTGGACCTATTGTTCCTTTGGCAGAAGATGTAATGCCAGTGGTTTATGACTCTGTAGGCGGTGAAGTAAGAGCAGCGGCAGACTGTAGTTCAGTTTTATACCACCCAGGTGATTATGCAAATAACTATATGATTGTAACCGCTGTGCCAGTTAAGGAAAAAGCGGAGGCGAAAAGTCGTGTTATTGTTGGCTCTGGTCAGAATGTATATGCATCAACCGAAAATTTATATGTAGCAGAAACAAGTGATAGCTGGTGGTGGCTTGAACGTGGTGACAGCACAGACAGCACTTATGAACAAAAAACAGTTGTTAACAAGTTCAGCCTAGATGGGATGGATATTGATTACAAAGGCTACGGCGAAGTTGATGGGCACATTTTAAATCAATTCTCTATGGATGAGCATAAAGGAAATTTCCGCATTGCTACAACCACTGGAAGTATTTGGGATCAAGAAACAAAATCAACAAGTAATGTCTATGTTTTGGATGAAAAAATGAAACAGATTGGTGCTTTAGAAGGTTTAGCACCTGGTGAGCAAATTTACTCAAGCCGCTTTATGGGAGATCGTGCTTACATGGTAACATTTAAAAAAATAGATCCACTGTTTGTTATTGACCTAGAAAATCCAGAAAAACCAGAAGTTCTTGGAGAATTGAAAATCCCTGGTTATAGCGATTACCTTCACCCTTACGATGAAAATCACATTATTGGTTTTGGTAAAGATGCAGTTGAAGCTGGTTTTGACGAAGAGCAAATGCGAGATCTTGATTTTGCTTGGTACCAAGGTATGAAAGTTGCCATGTTCGATGTTACTGATGTTAAAAATCCAAAAGAATTACATAAAGCTACAATCGGTGACCGTGGTACAAGCTCTCCACTTTTATATGACCACAAAGCTTTAATGTTTGCTCCAGAAAAAGGTAAAAACGGCAAAACTTTAATGGCTTTCCCAGTTGAACTTTATGAAATTGCAGAAGACAAAAAAGTAGAAGAATTGAGTGCTCAAACATATGGCGAATTTGTGGGTCAATATGCTTACGTATATGATGTAAGTGTTGAGGACGGTTTTGAACTACGTAATCGTTTGTCTCAACAAGAAGGTGATGTTAAGGGCTACGAAAACTATGATTACTTTAAATCAATAAATCGCATTTTATACATCGGCGACTACCTTTATACAGTTTCTCAAGCTATGGTTAATGCCTACAGTTTAGACGATTTAAGTCTAGTTAAAGAAACAGAACTAAAAGTAGATCGCGAATCAGGTAATTGGTACCCAGTTTGGTAAAAAGTAGGGTGTTATAAAAACTTTTAACAACCTCAATAAACAACTTTGAACAGGTTGGAAAGAATGTTAATCTCACGGATGGCTCACTGCAAAAACATTGAGCCATCCTTTAATTTTATCCAGTATGGATAGCTTATTAGCAACAAATAGAATAAAAAAACACAACCAGATTGAGTTCGATTTTGCAGATAAGGATACAGAAAGACCGATCATTTACTGGGCCAATCGAGAGCTCCGCGCTACCAGTAATTGGGCACTAACATACGCCTATGAATTAGCAATTAAGTTTAAGCAACCTTTGATTGTAGTTTATAATTTAGTTCCTAACTATCTTGGCGGAATTGGACGCCAATGGCAGTTTAAGATGGCTGCTTTATCTGAATTAGAAGCAGATTTAGCAAAGCTAAATATACCAATAGTAATAACTTTGGAAAAAACTTCAGATGGTATTTCTGAACTAGAGCAGTGGCTAGCCAAACATAAAGTTGGGGCAGTTGTCACAGATTTTAATCCACTTAAAATTAGCCAAAGTTGGGTTAATCAATTACGAGAAAAACTGACAGTACCTTTCTTTGAGGTTGATGCTCACAATATAGTTCCATGTTGGTTTGTGTCTCAAAAACAAGAGTTTGGTGCATATACTCTACGACCAAAAATCAACAAATTACTACCAGATTTTTTAGCAAGTTGTCCTGAATTAAAACCACTACCTAAATCTAACTTTTTAGAAAAATTTAACAGTATAGATTGGTCAAAATTAAACATTAAAGTTGAAGATCCGTTGTTCGCTTCAGATCTCAAGCCTGGTAGAAAAGCTGGGCTAGATCAGTTGAATTTGTTTTGCAGCCAGCGTCTTAAAAATTATGCAATAGAGCGCAACGATCCAAATAAAATTGCTGTTTCTGATCTCTCACCTTATTTGCATTATGGCACAATTTCGGCATTAGAAATTTTTCATGCAGTCCAAAATTTTGCGCAGCCGGAGCTAGCTGATGACGTTGCATCTTTTATTGAAGAACTGGTTGTTCGCAGAGAACTAGCCGATAATTACTGCTACTATAACTCAAACTATGATAATTTTGCTGGTTTCCCAAACTGGGCACAAAAAACATTACAAGAGCACGCCGATGACAAACGCGAATTTGTTTATTCATTAAAACAGTTTGAAGAAGCAAAAACACACGATGAACTATGGAATGCTGCTCAAAATGAGCTGCTAATACGAGGCAAATTGCACGGGTACATGAGGATGTATTGGGCTAAAAAAATTCTAGAATGGACTGAAAATGTCGAGGAAGCGCAAAAAATTGCAATCTATCTAAATGACAAATACGAGCTAGATGGACGCGATCCCAATGGTTATACCGGAATAGCTTGGTCAATGGGTGGTGTTCACGATCGGGCTTGGTTTGAGCGGCCAATTTACGGAAAAATCCGCTATATGAATGCCAATGGCGCCAAGAAAAAATTCAATACAAACGAGTATATTTCTAGGTGGAATGGCTTTAAGTAGAGCACATACCGGTATTGAAAAAGACATATGGTTTTGTGGGACTTTTGCCGGAAATATCTTTTTTTAAAGTGAAATTTGTGCTATAATAAACAGATGTAACTGAAAAAACGCATGTCAGATCTGCAAATAGCTGGACTATTCGGAGATAATAATGGGCAAGGACAAACAAGCCAAACTGGTAATTCTGGACAAACCGGTAACCAAGCCTATGTCCAGCAATCAATAAATGCAGCGATGGTCAACAATGTTGATCCTACAGCAGCCACAACGGGAGCAACAGGAGCAACAACCGCAACCGGTCTAACTGACGAAAATGCGTACCTTCAAGCTTTAGAAAAATTTGATGTGCCTGAGTCAATTCGAGAAAAACACCGTGAACTAATCGAGCTAATTGTCGTTACTAAATCGATGGACGATGAAGAGCGCCAATACTGGTTCCACATCATGCCAATTATGACAGTAGAACAAATCGAAAAGTTAAGAAACATCTTACTTACAGAACAACAAAAACTTGCCGAGTTAAACAAAGAGTATAGTAAGCGTGTTTTAGAACTAAACGAACAATACGTTGTGAAATTGCAAGAACAAGAAACAACTCGAAAAAGAGTTGAACTACAACAAGCAGAAGCTGAAATTAAGCAAGCAGAAGAAAAAGCCGCCGAAGATTTATTAGATCAATTAGGCGACATTTAAGTTCTAACATAAATTAAACAGGTTTTGCCGTAACAATAAGCCTTTTTAAGTTTGTTCCAATTGGTGTACAAGTCAACATAGTTAAGCGGTCGTCACCTGTGTCACCCAAAACATTAACTTCAGAAGGGAGCACAACCATTTTTGATTCAACTACGTAATTGTACTTTCTTTGATTATGCAAAACGACAATCTCCTCACCAACAGACACATTATGCAACACAGCAAAAACATCTTTAAACCTACCTGGATCCCACGGATAGTAGGAGCTGTGACCTGTTAAGACAACATTACCTGATTGACCTGGCCACGGTGTACCCGGATAGTGCACAACACCATCGCGCAAAGCAGACTGTAAATCATTTTCCAGCGCGCTCCAATCACGTTTAATTAAATTCTCCTCATTCACAGGCACAACAGGTACATTCTTACCTAGTCGAGGGAGGATAATGCGAGTCCCCGGAGGAATAATCTCTTGGTCAAAAGCCGGAATTGTACTACTGTTTTCCAAAGTTTCGGCAACAGTATCTAGGCTCTCATCAACAGCAAAAGTCCTTAAAACAGAGTCTCTTTCTTGTCCAATAATCTCATAATAAAAATTTGTCCCAACTTCATAATACGCCTGGTAATTAATGCCGACATATCCGATCAAAAAGAAGATTAAGGCATACAACCCAGTGCGAACCCAGTCATTTACATGGTCGCCAAATGAAAGTTTTTTCTTAGGTTTAAGCTGCCCACCAGTTGCCCCCATAATACCTACTGGAGCTGCGGGAGAATTGGTAATAGGATGATTAACGGTAGACTGATCTTGAAAAACCTGACTGTTATTCATTAGCTGTCTTTGTTCTCCCAAATTAAGTTCAAACGTTTCAGTAGGTAGATGATCAATTTCTAGGGTGACTTTATCCATTGCTTCAACAGCTTGTGCTGGCTCAATAGCTTGATTTAAATCATTGCTAACCATAGGAATTGGCGCAGTGTTTTCATCAGCAATAAAAGCTTTTTTTTCAGCAATAAAACGCTCAATATCTGCTGAATCTTGTTCAGCTTTTTTTAGTGACTCTTTAAATTCTGCATCGTCTGGAAAAATCGGACTCATTAAAACTTGAAGATTAATTTTCTAAGCAAATTATAATAGATTCTTTAGTCAATTACGAATCTCTAGCCTTTACAGGAGTTTTACTTGTTGTTCAGAATAGAGCCCCACAAGCACTCGTTTATTGGCATTTGTTGTTGTTGAACAGAATCAGTTTTAGAGTTTGTAAACTTAACAGGCGCATTTTTAACTAAAACAAAAGGAGTAGCCTCAGCGGCTTCGCCCATCAGCAAATTAGCAGCAGCAGCCAACTGATCAGCCAAAGCAACCTGTGTAATTTGCAATTTACGGCCAAATAAATCTTCCGTACCTCTTTGATCTTCAACGCCAACAATACCGCTATAGGCCAGGCACAAAGCATTAGTCCCGCGGCGCAATGGCCAGCAACATGAATCAATAAGCAAAACACCAAAATCTTTTAACCCAAACTTTTCGACCAGTTTATCTCTCAACTCATCAGCGCTTTTTTGTGGATCATTTGGCCACAAAATAATCTGACCATCTGCTGCATTTGAACGATCAATACCAGCATTTGGAGTTGGAATACCTTTTGTAATAGTTAGTTTTGCAGCTTCTGGTCCAGGAAAAACTACATCTGCTTCTTTATAAATTAGATTTTGCATTTCAGACTCATTGGCAAAATTTTCTTCGCTCACAGCCACAACTTTAGCCGAAACCACCAGTAAATCACTATCATTAAAACTTTGAGCGTTCAAGTTCAAAGAACCAACAATCGCCATAACCAAATCATCACCCGCCGAAATAAGTTCTGATTTTAAACCAATAAGTTCCATAAGGTGTGAATTATATTCAGTAGTCTAAATATGTAGGTCTTGCTTAAGAGTGTTCAAAAGGTAGCAGATAGTAGGCAAAAAGTAAAAAGTAAAGCGAGGCGTACTATAAGGTACGATGAGCTGCTTTTTATTTTTTAACACCCTAGATGCTGCTTTTTCAACACTCTCACATAAGGTGTTGCTCAAAATAATGACCTTCACTATAATCAGCTAAAATTACTCACCTTGCAATGTCAGATTACTCTTTATTTGATATAGCCGGGCCGATCATGATTGGCCCATCTAGCTCGCACACAGCAGGAGCAGCCAAAATTGGACTAATTGCACGCCATATTTTTGGCAAACAACCAAAAAAAGTTTTGTTCAACCTGCATGGCTCTTTTGCCCAAGTATATGCAGGACACGCAACGGATAGAGCACTAGTAGCTGGTATCCTCGGTATGCCAACATTCGATAAACGCTTACCACAAGCATTCGAACTTGCTAGCCAAGAAGGTGTAGAATACAAGTTTAGACCAGTAAATTTAGGTAAAAATGCGCATGCAAACACGGTTCAAATTGATTTTGAAGATCAGCCAGAATTTTCCGTAACAGGCTGTTCCGTCGGAGGTGGAAAAATCAAAATCGAAAAAATTGGACAGTTCGAAGTCCAGCTATCATGCTCACACGCCCGCCAACATCTCCTACTAATCTGGCATAAATTCGACTACAGCTTCAGCACCCAAATTGAAGATTTATCCAACAAGCAAGATTTCGAAGTCCTTTTTAGCAAACGCGACCAAAATCACATAGAAAAAGCGCTAACAGCGCTAGTTTCGCCAGTACCTTTTGCAGAAGAATTAATGCAGTTAATTGAAAAAAGTGACCTAGTGCAGCAAACAAGATTAATTAGCGAATTACCGGTTTAGATATGATAATCACTTATTGCTCGTAAATATCTTTCAGTTGTTCTTCGGCGGAAGGTAAGTTGTCTACGTCTAAGTGATCCAGCACACTATTTAAAGTCGAAATTGATTGGTCAAGAGACTGATTTTGCATAAAAATTATTTTTGGGATTTATTTATTAATTCTGGGAAACTACTCCAATACCAAAACACTCGGAACCGGCAGCCAACTATTAATCGAGTCTAAATCTCCGCCGACTATACCGGTTGAAGTGCCACCATCCAAATTCAACACATTTGTAAATTCAATATCGCTAGCCATCAGTTTTTTCATAAGTTCAAATAAACTCAAATAGGGCGTTTCAACAATAATCGCATAAATGTTGCCAGCCGCATCTGAACCTAAAGCTGTTC
>CAYLRB010000007.1:0-3152 GCA_964386265.1 uncultured Candidatus Peribacteria bacterium
CAAATGAACGGGCAGTTAAGTCATGCAGATGAGCTTTACCATAAGTATCATATGCAAAATCTTGCTATCACCAACAAAAAAGCATAAAATCACAACATCTCTAAAAACAAAAAAATATGTTATCAACTTTAGATTTTTTATATCTAACTTTAGCAGTAGGATTCATTATCTTAGTGATAGTAGGTTGCGTGGCACTAATTCACGTTACATTAATCATTAGAGATTTACGTAAAATCAGCAATACTGCTGGTAATTTAACAGAAAATTTTCACAACATAGTTGCAACTCCATTATTCTATTTTGGTAGAATTGCAGAAACAATTGGACCAAAAATCGAAGAACTAATTGAAAAGAAACTAAATAAGAAACGTTAATTAATTTAATAAAACTATGTATAAAATTCACAAAAAGTTTGTTTTTGTATTTGTCATTGCACTAAGCGTTATCGGCATTTTGTCTGCCCAAGCAAACCACACCGACAATGTTAGTTTAATTGTAGAAAGTCCCATCATCGATTTTGAACAAAAAGCAGTTCAAAAAGCTACCGTTAAGTTTGATAACACAAATGAATTTAACCCAGATTATGTTTGCATAAATGTTAACGATCCCAAATTAACAGAAGCTAATGTATTGCCACTTGGACAATTTTGCTATCAACCATCAAGAGGATTTTATGTTAGTGGAGATCGTTTTTGGCAAAATGGAGCTAAACTTTTAACTGATCAATCAAACTTAAGTGGAAACGAAAATCAAAAAATATTTACATTCGCTTGGTACTATCCCACGATCACGAATCTAAAAACTACAACATTAAACAATAATATTACTGCATTTTTTTACAATTCACAAAATAACAATTACGGAAAAATTGACTCAGGAAACAATGAATTTGCTTTAGCAAACTTACCTCCATATTTTTCTACAGTCACAACGACAAAAAACATTGAACCTACGAAGGAGGCTAACTTCAAAGTAGTTCTTAAAAGCAGTTCACCACAAGATATTGACCGCGTAATTCTTGCAATGAACAGAGGTAAAGAAAATATGTTTGGCCAAATTGAATGGAGAGAAGGCAAAAATTTCTTCCTCACTGGTAACGCAACAACAACAGGCAATCAATATATAAGCAGCATTGCAAACAGCAAAATTAGCTACACATCGGATAGCGCAATTTTAGAATTCAAACTTCAATATAAAGAAAACACACCAATTTCTGAAAATATTAGTGTCGATCTACATTTTCAAAGCAACAGCTTCACAACAACTGGCTTAAGTGACACAAATACACTGGACAACTACAGCTCAGGATGGAAAACGAACATTGCCCAATTCAACCTAGTACCAGTTGGGGAAGGGGATACTCCACCAGACAACGGTGATGGTGTTACACAACTAGCTAACTTATTAGACCAATACTGTGCGATTTCAATCGTAACATTAGACTGTTCAAAATTTGTTAAAAATATCACAACGTATACCCCAGAAGCAGGGGGTAAAACAATTTATGTTGCACCTGGAAGTGCGACAAATCTAACCGGTAACGGAACCCAAGCTGATCCATACAATACACTAGCTCAAGCGCAAAAAGCGGCTAATTCGGGAGATGTTGTAATTGTAAATTCTGGTACATATAAAAACTGTATCAGTTACCAAGACTGTTATGAATTAATTTTAGATGTTCCAAATGTTAAATGGATCGCACCAAATGGAGCTAACATCGAACCCTCTACAGCTGTAACAGATTCAAAAAAAAGAGGTATAAATATTACTGAAAGTGGCATTGTCTTAGATGGCTTTACCTTACAAAATTTCACAGCTGGTGGCTTAGTAATTTCAAATGGTAGCAAAACACTAAAAGATATTTTAATCAAAAACACCAAAATAAATCTAACCACAGACGCTACCGCAGTACCTGATGGTGTTGGTATGTATACAAATAACGATGGACTAAGTTTAATCAATGTAGAAATCAACAACGGTAATCAAGGTGTAACTTGTGCCGGCACTTGTAACAACTTGTATCTTGAAGGCGTTAAAATTAACAACAAAAACTTTGGAACAGGTAACTCGGGTGCAGATGCAATTGGGATTGAGAACGGTGAAAACATCATAATCGCTAATACCGAAATCTTATTTGCAGAAGCGGACGGTATCGATCTAAAAGCAATCAACACACTGGTAATCAACTCGAAAGTTACAGGCGCAAAAAGAAATGGTATTAAATTATGGGACAATGGAGATATTGTTAACAGTTTGGTAGCAAATACTGGAGCAGATAGCAGCGTTGTTTTCAGCAGAGGAAACATGTACCGAATTGCTAATTCAGCTATTATAAACCATAAAACTGACGGCTATTTAATGACCGTTAATTACAATAATCAAAATATTAAACCAAACATAACCTTCGTTAATAGTGTATTCAGTAATAATCCAAAAGGAATCTTCTTCCCTGCAGGAACCATCTTAACACTACAAAACAACCTGATGAATCCAGGTACAATTAATAATGCAATTTTCGAACTCGGATCTTATGCTATTACTGGTGCAAGCAGTTTATCTGATCTTAGTGCCATTCCAACTGTATCTGCCAGTGGCAATTTAAATTTTAATACAAACCCTAATTTCACAGACTTAAACAATCTAAATCTTAATCTCAATGCTATTAGCCCTCTAAAAGATGCAGGGTTTAAATATCCAAATTTACCAGCAACAGATTTAGCAGGTAACCCTAGAACAAATGGTAGTTCAATAGATATCGGACCACTTGAATACTAATGTTGACTTTTAGTAACCAATCATTATACCATTCAAATACTAACAGGCAAAACATGAACCAATCAATAAACAATCGGGTTTGGTACAGCTTCTACTTTTTTTACACTGTTGAAAAGCGGTAGGTTTTGCTGTTTGTAATTTAAACACTTAAACTCGCCGCTTAAAAACGGCGAGTTTTTTATTATTTAATCTCCACTTAAAATGATAATAATCATGGAGCGGCACGCCAGCCCAGAGGCAACTGAAGTCGTAATCAGCTACCTGAAAGAGTACAACTTACAACCAATTCCACTTTTCAATGGTAATCAAACTGTAATTGTTTGTAGCGGAGATACTGAAGCTATTTCAGTCAAAAGTATCTTATCTTTAGACAAAGT
>CAYLRB010000007.1:3252-6808 GCA_964386265.1 uncultured Candidatus Peribacteria bacterium
TACTCATTCCAAGGACTAGGGGAAGAAGGCTTAGAAATTTTAAGAGCAATTGGAGATAAATACGACATGCCAGTAATAACCGAAGTTCTAGATACGCGCGATGTTAAATTAGTAGAAAAATATACAGATATTTTCCAAATTGGTGCGCGCAACATGCAAAATTTCCGCCTACTGGAAACAGTCGGTCGCACAAATACTCCCGTAATGCTAAAACGCGGACCAACTGCAACGATTAAAGAAATGCTACTCGCGGCGGAGTACATCCTTTCAAACGGCAACATGAACGTAATGTTCTGTGAACGGGGGATTCGCACTTTTGAACAAGAAACTCGCAACACCCTTTGTTTAGCAACAGTACCTATTATTAAAAAGCTCAGTCATTTACCTATCATTGTTGATCCATCACACGGAACTGGTAATCCAGACTATATTCCAGCCATGAGTTTTGCCGCCATTGCAGCAGGTGCGGACGGCATTATGGTGGAAGTACATCCTAATCCACCTGAGTCAGTTAGTGATGCAGATCAGGCCTTAAGTATTCCCGAATTTGATGACCTTGTAACTAAAGCCCGACCAATCATTGCTGCAGTGAACAAAACTCTGTAAAATACCTAACGAAACACTATTTAATTTACGACAAATGGCAGGAAACACATTTGGAAAAATCCTCCAGATCACAAGCTTCGGCGAATCACATGGTGAACTTCTTGGAGTAGTCGTTGACGGTTGCCCAGCTGGTATTGAACTTACCACCACAGATTTACAAACTGATTTAGACAGAAGAAGACCCGGCCAAAGCCCAGTAACTACAGATCGCAATGAATCAGATCAAGCACAAATTGTCAGCGGAATTTTTGAAAACATAACAACTGGCATGCCAATTACGGTAGTTGTTAAAAACGAAAATCAACGCAGCGAAGATTACGATAAATTAAAAACTGAATTACGCCCAGGTCATGCCGACGAAGTGTACCAAAAAAAATATGGCCATCGCGACCATCGAGGAGGTGGACGTAGTTCAGGACGCGAAACAATCGGGCGAGTTATTGCCGGTACTGTTGCTAAAAAAATCTTACCACAAACCACCAAGATTTGGGCACACACTATTCAAATCGGACCACATGTGGCACAAGAGCGAAATCCGTCTGTAATCGAACAAAATCCAGTACGTTGTGCCGATTCCGTTGTTGCCGCCGAAATGGCTGAATACATTCTGGAACTAAAAGCTAACCACAACTCTTGTGGCGCATTAATTGAATTAGTAATTGAAAATCCACCAGCTAATCTAGGTGAACCAGTTTTCGACAAACTAAAAGCAGACTTAGCCAAAGCAGTCATGAGTATTGGGGCTGTAACCGGTGTTAGCTTTGGTGCAGGCTTTGCAACTGCAACAATGACTGGACAAGAATACACCAAAAATCCTGCAAACTTTGGTGGCATTTTAGGCGGGATTAGTACAGGTGAAACAATCATCTTAACTATTAGCGTTAAGCCTACATCAACTATTGGCGAAAAAGCCAAAGAAGGACGCCATGATCCCTGCATCGCGCCTAGGGCAATTCCAGTAATTGAAGCAATGGCCGCCGTAACTTTGGCTGACCACTACTTACGCCACAAAATTTATCAACAACACTAAACCTATTAAAATTAACCCTATATAAACATGGAACTTTCAAACTTAAGAGCTCAAATCGAACAAATCGATCACGAAATTTTAACTGCAATTGCCAAACGTTTTGAAGTTGCAAAACAGATCGCCAAAATCAAAAAAGATCAAAAGCTATATGACCCAGTTCGCGAACAAGAACTTCTTGAAACTTGGCTAAAAACTACAGATCTAGAAGCCAATTTTGTCCGCGCACTTTTCCACCTGATTCTTAATGAATCTCGCAATATAATGATTCGCAACTCATGAAATTAGCTGAACTATTAAAAAACAACCCACGCGTTGGAATCATCGGTGGCACAAATGGAACAGGCAAGCAGTTCGCAAATCTATTTCGCAAAAGCGGGTTTAAAGTAAAAGTTAGTGGCCGAAAAACTAAAACAACTAATCAGGAATTAGCTGAAAAATCTGATATCCTAATCTTTGCACCTCCACTAAAAAGCTCTGTCAAAATTATTGAAGAAACTATCGAACATTGCCAAAATCCAAATCAACTAATTCTTGATCTTTGCTCACTCAAAAAAAAGCAAATCCAAGCAATGAAAAAAGCTAAAGGAAAAGTTATTGGCCTACATCCCATGTTTGGCTCAAAATTTAAAGACGTTAGCGGTCAAGATCTAATTATCTGCACAGAATCTGAACATAAGTACTGCAAGCCAATTAAAGAGCTTCTAACTTCTTGGGGATTAATCATCCATCCCATGCCAGCTGAAGAACACGATAAATTAATGGCAACTATTCAAGTAATTCCACATTTAAGTGCATTAATCAGCGGAAGCTTGTTTCGCAGCCTCGGGATTCATCCTGAAAAAAGTTTACGCATTTGCTCACCAGTTTATAAAACTGAACTATATATGATCGGCAGGATCTACTCACAAAATCCTAGCCTATATGCCACAATCATCGGACTTAATGAGGAAAGTCCAGAAATCGCAAAACAGCTTCAAAACATCTTAACTGATCTTATCATCAAAATCAGCAAGCAAGATATTGACGGGTTAGAAGCCGAATTTAGCGAAAACAAATCGCACTTTGGCAAATTTGCCCAAAAAGCTTTGATCGAAAGTCAAAAACTATTTTTAAAACTAAACTAAAACGTAACATGATCATCACCCTAGGACCCAGCGGAACATATTCTGAAATAGCAGCTCACAAACTTTTTCCTGACAAAGAAATCGTTTTACGCGATTCAATATTTGAAATTTTTGCAAACCATGAAGCAGGGGATACCATGGTTTTACCTTTAGAAAACAGCTTTTATGGCTCAGTTGTAGATGTTTGGGAAGCTGTAGTCAGTCGTGGGTTGTTCATCGTTAAAACAATCACCTTAGATATTATTCACTCAATCGGTAGCCTTGAACCGGAGAAAATCCAAACAATTATTGGCCACCCACAAGCACTCGGTCAATGTAACAGCTTTTTGCATAGCAACTACCCAAACCTAAAAATTGAAGCTGCCACTTCAACTGGTGCAGCAATTCAGAAGGCATTGAACGATCCGACTTACGCTGCAATCGGTAACCATGAAATTATGGAGCAAATGGGGCTTAAAATTGTTAATCAAACAATCAACGACGCAAAAAACAATCGCACAATGTTTGGCGTTGTCACCGACCAAGAGCTATTTCACGACCAAGACAAAGAAAAAACACTAATTGTTATTGAACCAAAAGTTGATCGCCCAGGCTTACTTTTAGAAATCTTACAAATAATTGCCCAAAACAACGTCAACTTAACTCGCCTAGAATCACGCCCTCAAGGTAATGAACTGGGATTCTACAAATTTTTCCTTGATCTCAACGCCGCGCCCGACAGCCTAGAGTTCAAAACCATCTTCACCGAACTGGGACTAAAACACAAAGTCCATATTATTGGTGCGTATTAGAGGAG
>CAYLRB010000007.1:6908-11414 GCA_964386265.1 uncultured Candidatus Peribacteria bacterium
AAAAATTAAATTTACCGAAATTTTAAAAAAGACCATATTAAATGCAAGAAAATATTCACTAAACACCTATTACAAAAGCACAACTCACTTGACTGGAAGCGAAAATAGGCTAAAATAAAACAAGGTATAACACGAATATTAAGAAGACACGATAATGAAACCAGTGCACCGACAAATATTAAAACTGTTTTGGCAAAAAACCGCTAAACATCCTTGGCTAATTCTAGGAATCTTTCTTGGTCTAGCAGGGGGAATTGCAGCAGATTTTGTCATTCCATATGTCTACAAACTGATCATTGACCTTGTAAGCAATCAAAGCCAAGATTATGCAAAAATTTTCCAGCTACTGGGGATCGGATTTTTAGCATCAATTATCCTTGAACAGTTTTGGCGCTTAGCCGGAATTTGTAATATTAAAGTACAAACAATCGTTACAGCTGATCTAATTAACGAAACTTTTGATAAAATTCAAAACCATTCTTATGCATTCTTTACAAACAGTTTTACAGGCGGGCTAGTAAAAAAAGTAAACCGCTTTGTTGCAAGTTATGATCGCATTTTAACCAATTCAATCTGGACATTTTCGACCTTACTAATTCGCATTACCGCTTCAATTTCCATTTTTATTCTTACAGATTACCGCATCGCATTAATATTTCTAGGCTGGTTAGCGATCTTTTTAATAAGCCTAAAGTATTTCCTCAACTTCCATGTAAAATATGAAACTAGCGCATCCAAAGCCGAAACAAAAGTTAGTAGTCGACTAGCTGACACAATCACAAACTTTGAAAATATTAAACTATTTTCCGGCTTACGTTTCGAGCGTCAAAAATTCAACAATGTTGTAACGGAAGCTACAGATAAACAAGCTAAGTCTTGGTATATCTTTGAAGGCTTCTTTGGTTTTAAAGGAATCTTAATGGTTATAGGGGAATTTGGAATTATGTACGTCGCACTAAAACTTTGGCAACAAGGCGAAATCACAATTGGAACCGTAATATTAATTCAGTCCTACCTAGCCTTTATTATGTTCCGCATTTGGGATTTAACGCATGTACTAAAAGACATCTACTCAGACCTAGCCAATGCTGAAGAAATGATGGAAATCATCAACACAAAAATCGGCATTAAAGATTTAAAAAACGCCAAAGATCTTAAAGTTGAAAAAGGTCAGATTCAATTCAAAAACGTAACCTACCTATACAACAACAAAAGACCGCTATTTGAAAAATTAAACCTTAAAATCAAAGCCAAAGAAAAAATTGCATTAGTAGGTGAATCCGGAGCGGGAAAATCAACATTCGTAAAACTTTTGTTACGCCTTTACGACTTAAAAACTGGGGAGATTTTAATTGATGGACAAAGTATAAACCAAGTTACACAAGATTCACTACGAGCAAACATTGCTTTTGTACCTCAAGATCCCGTGATGTTCCATCGCACAATTATGGAAAACATTCGTTACGGTAAATTAGATGCCAGTGATGAAGAAGTTATTCAAGCTGCAAAATTAGCCCGCTGTCATGAATTTATTACAAAGTCAAAAGAAGGGTACCACACAATGGTAGGTGAGCGGGGGATCAAACTGTCCGGAGGTGAACGTCAACGTATCGCTATTGCACGTGCAATCCTAAAAAATGCACCTGTCCTAGTTCTAGACGAAGCAACTTCCAGCCTAGATTCAAAATCTGAAAAAGCTATCCAAACTGCTTTGCACAATTTAATGCAAAACAAAACTGTAATTGCCATTGCTCATCGCTTGTCTACAGTTCGAGAAATGGATAGGATAATAGTCTTAGAAAATGGTAAAGTGTTAGAAGAAGGTAAACATGACGAGCTAATCGCCAAAGATGCCCACTATGCAGAATTATGGCACCTACAAACTTCAGATATAAACAACTCAGTAGACAACTCCAGCGAAGACACTGACATATAAAAGATAAACAACTCAATTCTATGGCAGTTTACGAAACCAGAAATGAACTTGAACAGCTTGCACGAAGCGTAATCTTAAGTTTATTCGACTACGTGGAAATGGCCGGAGCTGAAACCCTAGATCGTCGTCGTTTTGAAAAAATTCGCAATCAAATAACAAAAGAGTTCAAACTTGTACCACCACGCAACATTGAACTTGTAAAAGCATATAAAGAACTACTTAAAAACGGTGAAATTGAGGAAAACGAAACTATTTACGGCTTATTAGTAAAACGAAAAATTCGTTCAGAATCAGGGATTGCAAATATCACAGTGTTAATGAAAGCTTTTGGATGCCCTGGTAAATGTATTTTTTGCCCAACACAACCAGGAATGCCCAAAAGTTACTTCTCCACACAACCAGCCATGCTCCGCGCAGTTCGCAACGACTTCGACTGCTATCAACAAATGAAAACGCGTTTAAACGGACTTCAAGCTCAAGGACACGACATAAGTAAAATCGACGTACGGACCGCTGGCGGAACTTGGTCTTCATACCTCCACGACTATCAAGAATTTTTTGTAAAAAGCATCTACTTTGCTCTCAATGAAGGTCCCGGCCCTTTTTTACCACCAGAAGAGGCTACCGCTAAAATTAACGCCGCCAGCTTAGAAGAGTTAATCAAAATCAATGAAACAGCTAATTGTCGGTGTGTTGGCCTCTGGGTAGAAACTCGTCCAGACTGGGTCACCCCCGAAGAAATAAACAGTCTACGACGATTTGGCGTTACTGGTATCGAGTTAGGTATCCAAACAACCGATGACGAAGTTAATGAGTTCAATAAAAGAGGACACGGCTTAAAAGAATCAATGGAAGCTACCGAACTTTCCCGCAATGCTGGCTTAAAAATCTGCCACCACATCATGCCAAACTTACCAAAATCAACTGTTGAAAAAGACCTGCAAACAGTTAAAGACCTCTTTGGCAAAGGGATTTTAGAACCAGACTACATTAAAGTTTATCCCTGTATGGTAACACCTTACACAGTTTTAGCCAAAATGGTGGAACAAGACCCAGCCGTATTCACATCTTACAATGACGACCAACTCACAAAAATCATCAGCGAAATAGTCGCCCACGTACCAGAATATTGCCGTATCATCCGCATCCTCCGCGACTTCCCCAAAGAATTAATAATCCAAGGAACAAAACGCTCAAATATCCGCCAAATTCTGGAAGAGCAGGGGATAAAAAGTCGAGATATCCGCGCACGAGAAATTAAAGGTGGCAAGTTTGATCCCGACAACGTTGAACTAGTTGAAAGAAAATACGAAGCCAACAACGGCCAAGAATACTTCCTCAGCTTTGAAGACCTAAAACAAGACAAATTAATTGGATTAATTCGTCTGCGTCTACCAAATTCGCAAGAAAAAGTCACAATACCTGAATTAAAAAACACTGCTCTCATTAGAGAACTACATATCTATGGAACTTTAAAACCACTTAAAAGCACTCAATCTGCACTAGTTTCAAGCACGCAACATGCCGGATATGGCCGCCAACTTATGGAACACGCAGAAAAGATTGCAAAAGAACAGGGTTGGAACAAAATTGCCGTCATATCTGCAGTCGGAACTCGTGAATACTACAAAAAACTCGGATACAAGTTAGAAGGAACCTATATGGTGAAATATTTATGGTAGAGGCATGATGCACCTTGCACTGCATCAAACTTTTACATTTGCTTTAGAAACTTATACGGAAAAACTACAACCGCATTAAAAATTCTACGCCAACGCCAAGGCTGTTTAAATAAACGCCAAAGCCATTCTAAACCTAATTTTTGCCATTTCTCAGGCGCTCTCTCAACACGACCAGACAAAAAATCAAAAGCACCACCAACTCCAATAGCTAATGAAACATTATTTAATTTAGATAAATTTTTACTAATCCAAAGCTCTTGTGCGGGAGCTCCATAAGCTACAAATAATACTTTTGCAGGTGTAGCATTGATTCGTTCAATAATTTCATCAGTATCTTTTGAATCTGGGCTACCAGCATAACAACCAACTACTTCAGAGTAGGGGAACTGTTTTATTACTTCTTCAGCAACACCCGGCGCTGCCCCCAACAAGAAAACCGGCACCTCGTTTTGCCAAATCAAAAATTTTGACATCAAATCAACGCCAGTGATTCTCCTAAGCTTACTTTCTTTAGACTTACCACTAAGCCAAAACCAAGCAATAGAAGGATAAAGTATAGCTGAGCGGAACAGGGGAGACTTACTCTCAAACTTTTCTTTAAACCAATAAGCCCACTGCAAACCAAAACCATCAGCACAATTAAACCAAGCTCCCTTTAACACTTTGGCAAAACTACCGTCCCCCCAACTAGTTAAAAAAATCTCAGGATTTGGCGTAACAATGTAAGATTTACCATCAGCATTCAATTTAGAAGCCATCTCCTCAATCAACTTATCAAGAGACGTATCAGCGAATTCGAGACCTAAAAACTTTCTAAATTCCATTAAGAACAATTTAATTACTAAAACTACCTATAGATTATAGCAGAAAAAATACCAATTGTCAGCT
>CAYLRB010000007.1:11514-28470 GCA_964386265.1 uncultured Candidatus Peribacteria bacterium
TCTCGCAAAAGCGAGAAATTTGCGATCTCCGCTCCACTTATTACATCAGACCGTAGCCCCTCCCACTTGTACAGCATCAGAACTTACTTTAACTAGATCATCATTTAGCATCGGTACCAGAACCTTTTTTGCCACAAAAACCAAATTATCGGCCTTTAACCTGTTAACCCTTAACTTGGTTTTACTAACTCCGAAAATATCTACAACTTCAAATCCAGCATTTTTCAACAAACTAGAAAGCTCCATCTTACCAAAAGCATGATAATAACGTAAATCTGGATCGTTCATTGCTTTTACTTCAGAAAGTGATGGTAAGCGTTTAGCATCACCCCAATAAAAAAAGAAATCTGTCCAACTATATTTCCCTAAAGTCCATATTGAGCGAAACGTAGCAGCTATCCAAAGCTTTAAAAATTCGAATCTACGCAAATTCCAAACAGAAATAACTACAGTGCCACCAGGCTTAAGTACTCTCCACATTTCCGCCAATGCAGTAACACGCTCACCACAAGAAAACAGATGATGAAAAGCAGCAACAGACACAACATAGTCACAGCTATGCGTCTCAACTGGCAAAGCAGTAAAGCCACCTTCCAAAAACTTATACTTTGCCGCTACATTCTCAACATCGCTCCATTCTTTCGCAAACTCTAACAACTTAGTAGATATATCCACGCCAGTATAATCAATATTAAGGTCTTTAAGACCCAACCAAAACAATCTACCGTTACCACAGCCAATATCCAGTACATTTGCCCCCATTTTATCCTTAACTAAATCACGATAATATCCAAATTCAGCCATCCAGCCACCTTGTCGCGTACCGCTAAATTTAGCTGCAATATTATTGTAATGACGAGCCATCTGATTTTGAGAAACTGACATAACGAATAGGTAACAACAATTTAATTAGTCAAAAAATAGCACAATTTATCAAAAATACCTACTAAAGCTAAATTTTAAAAAACTAGCAATTTATTAAATTTAGTAACTTTTTCTTTTAAGAAGCAAAAAACGCGAAAGAGTAGCCATTTTATTTTTTAACTCAAGTTAACAGCCGGGGGAGTTTTACCCAAAAAATTGATAGTTTTACACACAAAAATTAAATCCCGCACAATATACCTTGTGCAAATTAATAAGTTATGCACAATTTTTCAGTACGTTTCTGTTGTTTATTTTATGCCACTTCCCTATCTTTTGTACTGTTAAAATAAAAAGCCCTAAATTTGCGTTTTAAGGCTTTTTAATAATTGATGCGACCTAATCCACCACCCTAGAATAGAAATCTGTATTTTGACTTAATTTAAAATATGAATCTCTATCTTGTCAAATTGGTGGTTCGCTTAGGGATACCTTCTTCATTAACATTACCAATCACACCGGCATAAGACCTCAATTCTTTAGCTAATTCAGAAGTATCATCTTCTGGAATCCAGCTAAAGTCGTTTGTACGAATACCCATTAAGGCTTGATAAATCTTATTAAATGCTTCAGAGGCTTGGGTTGTCGATTCTTCACCATCAGCATACATTCCCTTAACTCCGTCACCATAAGTCATTGAACCCAACTTCACAATTCCAGCAGCTGAACCACTTAAGAAAGCTCCATCCCACTCGCGAATATCATCCCAAGTATATAAACTCTCCTCAATTTCGTATCCGAAATACCTAGCAATCTTCAAAACCGTATCCCGAGTTATACCAGGCAAGATAGCTTTCATCTCTAAAGTTGGCGTCATGACTTTTATTTTACCATCAACAATTTTAATACCAAAAACATTTGCCGAACTATTTTCACCAAGAACATCTGGATTACCTTGCTCCGGATTAGGATGCATAAAATATAGATCCGCATATTTAGTTCCCTCCGACTGACCTGGAACTTGCGTAGCCTTTGTCTCCATTCTTTTAGCCATACCACCATAATTACCTGAAACTTTTCTATCACCTAGGCCACCTTCATGTGCTCTATAAACTCCCTCTTCAGCTTTAATATGCTGCATTGCAGTCGGGTCAAAATAGGAAGCAAAAGGAAAAACCTGTACACCAAACATCACAGTATCTGCCGGACTTACCCCTACACCACCACCCACACCCGCAACCCATGGACGAATATACATCTGATCTGCACTCCCGGCATTAGGAAGGTATCTTGCATTAGCTTTAACAGTAGTAATAACAGACTGCTCAAACTGCTCAACTGACATTGGTGGCATTCCCAAGGCCAAACAAGTCTGCTGAAATCTTAGAGCATTTTCTTTAAGCCTAGGTATAACAATTTCACCAGCTTCATTAACTCGCACAACAATGCCCTCAAACCCAGCCTGAGCGTACTGATCAGCAGTTGTTAAAGGATTTCTAATATGCTGACCATCAGGCACTATATCGGTTTCTGACCACTCCCATACTCCGGCAGAATTTTTACGTGCTAAAGCAATCGCCTGAGCATCGGTAACAACATTTCTAAAGCCTAGGCTACGCAAATTATTCATATCTATGGATTCAGGAGCTTGAGGAACTATTCCATAACCAAACGGCAATTTAGAAAAACGCACAAAGCCATCCTTAGGTACTGGTCGTCCAGACGCATCTATTAACCATTCCAAATCTAAACCTGGCGGAAATTCATCATTAGCATAAGTTCCCAAAGGATTACGTTCATTATACAATGTAGCAACGACTCCTTCTTGCTCTAACACAGCCAATACAGCTTCACTAATAACCTCCCTAGCAGTTTTCAAATCAGCTACAACAGGCTCAGTTGCCGAACCATCAAACAAGCGTTTAATTCTCAATTTAAATTTATCAACCGTGCCCACTAATCTATCACCTAGACCAGCTAGACTATCAGCATTAACGACATCTGCACCTTCATTTAATCTCACTAATCCAACAACTTTACCAAAGTTTTCCACCCCCATATCCTCTCAATTAAAAAACTTGCAAACTTTATAACAAAAACAATCAACAAAATAAATTCAAAATATGGCAAATAGTCTCCTTTCACTTCCCTATTGGTAATTTTCATGGCCTAATAATCAATTCCGAACTCGCGATCAAGTTCCGCCAAGCGAGCTAATAGCAACGGGTGCTTAGTTAAACGCGGGTCTTCAGCTAAAATTGTTTCGGCTACACGACGAGCTTTTTTTATAAGATCTGAGTCAGTCAATGAAGCCATTTGCAAATCGGGAATCCCACTTTGGCGTACGCCATAAACTTCACCTGGACCACGCATTTCCAAGTCGATTTCCGCCAACTTAAAGCCATCGGTATAGGTCATCATTGCCTCCATTCGCGCTTTTGTTTGCTCGCTTTGCGACTCGGGAAATAAAAAACAGTAAGACTGGTGCTCGCCTCGCCCAACTCGCCCTCGCAACTGATGAAGCTGGGCCAAACCAAAACGGTCAGCAGATTCAATTAACATAATTGTGGCATTAGGAACGTCAATCCCCACCTCAATTACAGTGGTGGCAACCAAAACCTGTAGTTCATTAGCCGCGAACTTTTCCATAATTCCATCTTTTTCAGCTTGTTTCAGTTTTCCGTGCAATAAGCCAAGTTTTAAGTTTGGAAATACATCATTCGCCAACCGCTCATATTCAGATTTTACAGCTTTGACACTCAAAGTTTCAGAGTCATCAATCATTGGACAAACAATGAAAACTTGACGGCCCGTTAGGACTTGAGACTCTATCCATTTATATGCATCTGCACGCTTACTTTCGGGCACTACGCGGGTAACAATCTCCTGTCGTCCCGGTGGCATCTCATCAATGATCGATAAATCTTGATCTCCGTAAATCGTTAATGCTAACGTTCGCGGAATTGGCGTAGCTGTTAAACTCAGCAAGTGCGGCGTACCAAAAGATTTTAATATTTCACGTTGCTTAACACCAAAACGGTGCTGCTCATCAATAATAGCCAAGCCTAAATTTTTGAACTCCACACGCTCCTGAATCAAAGCATGTGTACCTACTACAACATCAACCAAACCTAAACGCATCTGCTCCAATGCTCGCTCCTTTTCCTTTTTAGTCAAACTACCAGCCAAGAAAGAGACCGTCACACCAAGTTTTTGTAAATATTTAAAAAGATTTAAATAATGCTGCTTGGCCAAAACTTCGGTTGGGGCCATCAATAAACCTTGCTTACCACTAACAACCATTAAATACAAAGCTGCGGCGGCAATTACTGTTTTCCCTGACCCCACATCACCCTCAACTAAACGAGACATTGGATACGGCTTTTTTAGGTCATCCAACACTTCATCTAAAACTCGTAACTGAGCACCAGTTAACTTAAACGGCAATCCAGTTAAAAATTCTTGCAACTTTTCATTATTACCTTCCATCGACAAACCGGCATGAACCAATTGTGCTTGCTGCTGCCAATACCACTTGCGCTGCAACGCACCTAGCTGCAACAAAAACAACTCATCAAAACCCAAGCGATAACGAGCAACTTTCAAGTCCGCTTCACTCTCAGGAAAATGCACAATTTTAACAGCCTGTGCCAAACCAATTAATCCTTCATCAATTCGCGTTTGCTCAGGCAAATAATCTTTAACTAAATCCGAGGCATAAAGCAAAGCTGCAATTTTATCTCGAAACCACTTAGGCGTCAGCAATCCACCAATACTGTGATAAACAGGCACCAACCTACCTGTATGCAACAATGTTGCATTACGCTTTATAATCTCATGCTTAGGCGACATCATCGAAATCTTACTGCGAGCAACTTTTACTTTCCCTGTCACAACCAGCTCCATACCATTAGCCAAAATCCTCTGCAAATATGGCTGATTAAACCAAATCAACTCAAGTTTATTACCTTGATCATCAACCAAAAAAGCCCGTAACATCAACTTACCTGTTTGTGTACGCCGTGAAAAAAAATCTTGCAAACGTCCTTGCACCGTAGCTGTCTCACCATCAATAAGATCCAAAATACTCACCCGTTCCGACTCATCCGAGTAACGCCACGGAAAATAAAACAACAAATCTTTAACGGTCTGCAAACCTCGCTCTTGTAAAAGCTGCCATCGCTCTTTGGTAGTCTTCAAAACACTGGCTAGTCGTTGATCTAACATTTTACAGTTTTAAACTTAGTCAATACACACTATATCCTTAGATCTTAAAACTACAAATTTATTAGGTTGACTACAATACAGTATTTCAAATTCTAAGTTTTGCTGTCCATTACTTGACCAACAGAATAAATCTAACTTGGCTTTCAATATTTTAGCTACAAAATCTTCCAATTGCACAGTCGTCATTCTTATGCACTCAGCTTTTAACTCTTCAAACCATTGCTCTAGTTGCTCAATCGTTGCCCTAGATAAATATCTACCCGGTTCGTATTGATCCAAAATATATGCCAACCTACCACAAGCGGTATCCAAAAGTCGTTCTCTTTCGCTATATTCTAATCTTCGGCTCGAGCTTGCATCAACCCAATCATACTCGCCGCCATTACCCATCGCATGCGTTGAAGTAAGTTTTTTGTAATATTCATCTGTTACAGCAAGGTAGTAAGTTATACCGTCTTTACAAATTGTTAAATCAAAACCATGTCTTCCAACAACTAATGTATCTTTACAGCTACCAAAAAAACGAATCCGTAAACCATTTTCAGCATCAACTTCAAAACTATCCTCCTTAGGCAAAACAAGCTCATTGCCAGCAAAGTCAACCAATAGCAATTCAACTTTATCACGAATACCTTTAATAATTTTTTGCGCTTGTTTTAAACCAGTTTCAGGTATTTTTTCTCCATAAACTTTTAACAAAAGGGGTACTTGCGTACTAGCCAATCTCACAATGGACATCGAAAAATAACCTTAAAAATAAGGAAATATAATAAATATGAATAAAATTTTGTCAAACAAAACAAGTTCACCAATTTACCTAGGACCAACCCTTGCAAATTTCCGCTTCCCAGCTTGCAACAAGTTCTCACTTGCTAAATCAACAATAAGGTTAATATCTGTAACTTTTGCATCGTTTAATTTTAAACCTCCACCATCAATCAATCGACGACCTTCACTACTAGTTGCAATAAGATTGCACTTAAGAAGCAGTTCAATTATTGGCATCTCAGCTTCATCAAATTCAAACAAAGGAATTTCATCTGGCAACTCTCCTTTTTGAAAAACCGTTATAAACTGCTCTTCTTCGTACTTAGCCGCCTCTGCATCATAAAACTCCGTTACAATTTCACGAGCCAACCGCATTTTTAGATCACGAGGGTTAATCGAGCCTAAATGCAACATTGTTTCAATTTCCTTAATCTCGGTCATAGGTAGATCTGTAGCCAATTCAAAATAGTTAACTATAAGGTGATCAGGAATCGACATCGTTTTGCCATACATATCTTTAGCCGAATCGTTTAAAGCAATATAGTTACCTAAAGATTTCGACATTTTTTCTTTACCGTCTAAACCAACCATCAATGGCACAGTCATTACATTTTGCGGTTCAAGACCAAACCGTTTTTGGATCGGACGCGCACACATCATATTAAATAACTGATCAGTCCCGCCAATTTCCACATCGGCTTTAATCGGCACTGAGTCGTAACCTTGCATAAGCGGATACATAAATTCAACCAAGTTGATCTCTTTACCGTTTTTCATTCGTTCGTGAAACATATCTCGTTCCAGCATTTGCGCCACCGTAAAATTACCAGCTAGCTGTAAAACATCGGCAAAACTCATACCTTCTAACCATTCGTGGTTGTAAACCAGTTCAATATCTTTCGTATCTAAAATTTTTGCCGCTTGTTCCAAATAGGTTTTTGTATTTTGCAAAACATCATCTTTTGTTAACTGCTTGCGTGTTTGAGATTTACCAGTTGGATCGCCAATTTGTCCGGTAAAAGTTCCAAACAACAAAACAATCTGATGCCCTGCTTGCTGAAACTGCTTCAATTTACGTAAAGGCACAGCATGCCCCAAAGTTAAATCTGCGCCCGTTGGATCAATTCCAAATTTAATCCGCAACTTAAGTCCACTCAACAATTTCTCAGTTAAATCATCGTAAACATTTACTTCCGCCACTCCCCTGTGCATCAACTCTTTAACCGTATTTAGTCTTGCTTTAGATTCAATAACTAGCTTTGGTAAAGCAATTTCTGCCTCTGGCTTTGCAGCATTCAACTTAACAAAGTCCGCACTTTTAGCAGCAAATTTACCCTTCACTGCTTCCAAAAATTTTAAAATTGCTAACTCAGCTTCTGGGCGATCCATCCCCTGCACCTCAAATCTGAATAATATATTTTTTGTAAACTTACGAATCTTTGTTGTTTCACTTTGTTTCCAAACCCAGAAACGACACATTGTTTCATTTTCATCAGTTAAAATCACTTCATCAGGCTCAACATTAACGTATTCGCTTTTACCCAATTGCAAGAATGTTTCATTACCAGTCGCCATCTTTAAAGTCACCTCCTCCCCTACTCGATCCAAGTCATACGCGCCAACTGCAATTCCCTGTTCCAACACAAACTGATTATAAAAATCTACCAATGGGTGAACTGGTGCTAAATCCTTACCGTCTATAACAATTCTATCCAGCATATTTGCCAAAGAAACCTGTACACCAGATTTAAGCAAATCCAAATTTGCAAAAGCTGTTTGCCAAGCATCTAAGACATCTTTATGCGGATATACACCATCCTGTTTTTTACGAAAATCTGCCTGCCATTTTTGAAACTGATCCTGATCATCATCAACAAATTCTAAACCAGATAATACAGCAAAATAAACTGTATAATCATCACTCATCTTTTTAGAAACAGACGGCTCCAAAACAAATCTCATTGGCATCAGTTCATTAAATGATACACACAATCTACAATTTAACCGAAAGCGTAAACATTGTCGAGATGATGCATCTTTTTTAACACTTTCATTGTTGCTTTAATAGCTATAAAAATGTAGAATAAGGCTCAATTTAGCAGCCTAATAAGCCAACTACAATGAGCACTGAATTCACATTTCAAGAAACTGACGAAACAAAAATTCGCATCGACCAATACATTCAAAAAAATCTACCCGAATTTTCGCGATCACAAATCCAAAAGCTAATTAAGGACGAGAATATTTTGGTTAACAATAAAGCAGTAGCAAAAAACTACACTTTACAGGCTGGCGACAAAATCGTTTTTAACAAAACAGAACTAAAATCGATTGCAAACACAGCTATTGAAATGCCGCTATCAATTATCTATGAAGACTCAAATGTCTTAGTTTTAAACAAACCCGCTGGAATTAGCGTACATCCCCGCGACGAAAAAGACCTAACTCCAACACTAGTAAATGGCATTCTAGCACACTGCGGCAAAGAACTAACCGGCATCGGCGACAAACTACGCCCCGGTATAGTCCATCGATTAGACAAAGACACCTCCGGCGTCTTAATAGTTGCAAAAAACCAAAAAACACACCGATTTCTTAGTGAACAGTTTGAAAATCGCACCGTCGACAAAGAATACCTAAGCTTAATTTACAAGGAACTAAATCCCCCCCAAGGGCAAATAGACTCCCCCATCGGCCGCAACCCTTCCATGCGTCAGCAAATGACCATTAGCAACCTTGCAAACGCCAGGCACGCTATTACAAACTATCAAGTAGCAAACATACTAAAAGACAAAGCTGGCAGATACAGTTACTGTCGCATAAAAATTTTAACAGGACGCACACACCAAATTCGTGTCCACTTTCAAGCCATCGGCCACCCTGTAATTGGCGACACAACGTATGGCAACAGCAAAATAAACCAACACTTTGCCAAAGAGTACCAACTTGATCGTCAGTTTCTCCACGCCCATTCACTTGGCCTAGTCCTACCTGATCAAACAGAAAAAACCGTTTTTAAAGCCCCACTAGACCCCACTCTTCAAAGTGTACTAGACAAATTAACAAACTAGCTTATTTCTCAAAATAAAAAAGCCTGCCTTTTTATTCTAGACAGGCTTTTTTCGTATAAACTTATTACATTTTCAACTCAGTCACTTCAACAACAGTCTGACTAGCCCTAAACCCACGATTAACCTCTTTACGTTTCTTTGGAATTTTTTTGTAAACACGAACTTTATCAGCTAGTTTGTGTTCCAAAACTTTCAAAGTAACTTTTGCTCCAGCTACAAATGGCTGACCAACGCTAACTTCATTACCTTCTGCATCAAAAGTTAATAAAACTTCTTTAGCATCAATAGTATTACCTGGTTCAGTTTCTAGTCTATCAACAACTAGTTTATCCCCTTGTTTAACTTTATACTGGTGTCCAGCGAAATTAATAATTGCAAACATAACATTTCTCTTAAAAAGCAGGAGGGAATTTAGCTAATTTTAAAGCAGATTGCAAGTAAAAGTTTTAAAACACTTAATCTTAATCATTTAAACTCTTCAACTTTAACTGTAAATCCTGCCAAGCTTCTGCAAAAATCTCCGTTAGTTTTAAACTTTCCTCGGCTGCAAAATCGGCCAAAACATAATCTCTAAGAGCCCATTTCGCCTTCAACTCTTCAGAACGCCCCTCCACACCAAGTCGTAAGCGAGGAATGTCTTCAGACTTATGTAAGTGTATAATTGAGCGCATACCATTGTGAGTCCCTGCACTACCAGACAAGCGAAAACGCAAATTTGCAAATCCAAGATCGATATCGTCATAAACTATAACAAAATCTTGATTACTCAGTTTATAATAATTCTGAATAGCCAAGGTTGCCTCACCAGATAAGTTCATAAAAGTTATAGGCTTAACAAGAAGCAGTTTTTGCCCTTCAAAAAGACCTTCAGCTACTAATGATTTTAGTTTTGACTGTTGTTTAAATTCAAAACCCAATTTTTGCGCCAAATAATCAACAAACAAAAAGCCAATATTATGCCTTGTTGCCACATATTTATCACCTGGATTTCCCAACCCAACAATAACTTTCATAAAAAAGCTGCCAATAATAGATACAACCCTACTTTAACAGATTATTTACGAGCCACAACCCTCTCTACTTTTTCGACTCTCTTTTCAACTGCATCAACATGATCTTCCACCTCCACTACTTCATCCCCCATCGTTTCAATATTTTCATTAACATTCTGTAAATCTTTCGCAATATCTTCCGCCAATTCCTCAGTAACTTTAGTAAAGTCATCCTTGATTTCATCAGCTTTATTACCTAAAAACTGGTATGCATAAGCTCCACATGCCAATAAAATACCACCTCCAACCATTATAGAAACAACTGGCTCTCTCAAAACAGGAATTTGTCGTATTCCTTCAGAAATTCCATACCAAAACATAATAAACCCTGTACCAGCCATAAATGCATACAAAGCCTGATGCGATTTTTCAAAACGTGCTCTTTCTTGCTCAAATCTTTCCAAAAACTGATCTACTTTCCTCTCGAAGTTTTGTTTTTTACTTGTACTACGCATTTTTTAGGATTTTTTTAACTTTTAACCCTAAATTATAACACAGATTTCATTTTAGCGAAATAGTGAAATATCATTTTGATGACAATTTTACCCTCGAGGGTAAATAATTACCCAAGCCACTCAACCTCTTGTCCAGCAATTTGCAAAATATCACCCGGTTTAGCTCCTAAAGCTTTCAATTTATTACCTACTTTTTTCTTATCTAATACATCGTAAACTCTCGCTAAAGCTTGATCATTTTCCAGATCACTCATTTTCACAATCTGTTCAAGACGCTGTCCTGTAAGTTTAAACAATTTTCGTTCAGTAATGTTGTTGGTAAACTCTTCGTAACGCTCTACTTTACCAATTTCTTCAACAGAAACTCGCTGAGGATCGTTTAAATGTGGGCGGAAAACTTTAAAAGCAACCTCTTCATCTTGATCACGAGCCAGTTCCAAATCACCAGCAATCTCAGCTTCCCTAATCAAGTTAACCTCATCAGCCAAGGCAAAAACCAACTCTTTAAGGCCGCGTTGCTGCACACCAGAAATTACATAAATTTGGTCTTTTAGATTTGGATACGCTTCCAAAAACTGATCAATTTTTTCTTGTAACTCCTCTTCTCCAAAAATATCCGCTTTATTTAGAACTACAAACTGTTTACGCTCAAGCAATCTAGGGTCAAACAACATCAATTCATTATTAATGACCTGATAACCTTCCACAAAATCTTCACGCGCTAAATCAATTAAATGAACCAATAAAGCACTACGGCGAATATGCTTCAAAAATTGATCCCCAAGACCTTTACCTTCGTGCGCTCCTTCAATTAAACCTGGAATATCCGCAATCACAAAATCTTGTTCGGCAGTACCACCAAAGTCAGACATTTTCACAACCCCTAAGTTAGGTACCAAAGTTGTAAACGGATAATCCCCTATTTTAGGCCTTGCAGCCGAAATAACAGAAATCAACGTCGACTTTCCAGCAGATGGATAGCCAATAATTGCCACATCAGCAATCACTTGTAACTCTAGGGAAAGTTTATTGACTTCACCTGGTTCACCTTGTTCAGCAAATTTAGGTGCTTGCCTAGTACTAGCCTTAAAATGAGCATTACCAAATCCCCCCTTACCGCCTTTAGCCACAACACAAAGTTGATCGTGCTTTGTAATATCAAACAGCAACTGTTTAGACTCAGATTCAATAACTCTTGTTCCAAGTGGTACATCTAAAATTAAATCCTCCCCCATTCTACCGGCGCAATTGTTTCTACCACCTTTTACACCATCTTCGGCGCTAAACACTTTTTTCGCATTCAAGTCCGACAACGTATTTAAGTGCTGATTACCACGTAAAACAATATCTCCTCCTTTTCCACCATCTCCACCATCTGGACCACCATGAGAATTATACTTAGTTCTAAAAAAACTAACGATACCACTTCCCCCTGTCCCCGCCTCTACAGTTATTATTGTTTCATCGCAAAACATTTTCTAATTTAAATATTGTTGCAATATAATAATAGCTTTTCCTTTATTTGACAACCCAAGCTATTTTGATCAAGCTAGACTAGTCAAAAATTAAAATAAAACCCATGTTCAAAACCAGCAATCTGCTCTTAACAAAGCCCGAAAACATCTATTACCATACAGGTTTTTTAGGGAGCTATGGCTTTGCATTATTAACAAAAAAAGGCGAAACTTATCTTTTTACCGACGGTCGTTACGCTCTACAAGCGCAAAAATTGTGCAAAAAAAACACAAAAATAATCATTATGACGGAAACTCCGCAGCAAGAATTATCTAAAATATTTAAAAAACACAAAATTACTCAATTAGGTTTTGAAGCTAATCACCTTAGCTATAACGCGGCCTTAAAATTAAGGAAAGAACATAAATCAACAAAGTTAATCCCCCTTGATCGAGCAGTAGATCAATTACGAGTAGTCAAAACGGAAGATGAACTAAAATTAATTAAAGAAAGTCAAAAGCTTAACGAAAAAGTACTACAATCGGTTATTTCTCAAATAAAGCTAGGTATTAGCGAAGCTGAAATAGCCTGGCAAATTTACAAAACCGCCCGTGACCTTGGAGCAGAAACAACTTCATTCGATCCAATCGTAGCCTTTGGTGCGAACTCCGCTAGCCCTCACTACATGGCTGAACATAAACGCAAATTAAAAAAAGGCGACCTCATTCTGATAGATATGGGCGTAAAATTAAACCAGTATTGTAGCGACATGACCCGTGTATTTTTCACAACTAAACCCACCGCCGAACAAAAAGAAGTATATAATACCGTTTTAAACGCTCAAGAATATACGATCAAAAATCTACGTGTCGGCCAAAAAGCCTTTTTAGGAGACAAATTTGCCAGAGATATTATCGCAACATGCGGCTTTGGCGATTACTTCACACATGCAAATGGACATGGCATTGGACTAGAAATTCACGAGGCTCCCTCTTTATCTAGCAAGCCAAAGCACACTGATCGCAACTTAATTTTGCAAGAAAACACAGTTGTTACGGTTGAACCCGGAGTTTACTTACCCAATAAATTCGGCATTCGCATTGAAGATATGATCTGTTTAAAGGCAAATGGAACTGAAAATTTCACAAAATTCCCCAAAAAGATTGAAGATATGATCATCAAACTGTAGACTTCAAATAACAAAATCTAAAACTAATATTTATGTGTGGCGTTTTCGTCTATACAGGACCGCGCACCAATGCTCATGAAATGGCACTAAAAGGACTAAAAGGCCTTGAATATCGTGGCTATGACTCTTGGGGAATCTGTTTCCGTGATCAATCACAAAACTTAAAAATTTACAAAGCAACAGGCCACATTACCAACGTAGAAGCAAGTGACGTCTTTCCAGCAGGAACACAATCTAACCTAGCTCTTGGACACACTCGCTGGGCAACACATGGTGGTGTTACCGTAGCCAATGCACACCCACACAGCTCTGCTGAAAACGATGTAGTTGTAATCCACAACGGAATATTTGAAAACTACCTAGAAGTTAAACAAAAACTAGAACTTGAAGGATTTGAATTTAAATCAGAAACCGATACCGAAGTAGCAGCACACTTAATTCATAAGCATTTAAAAACTGGCGCATCAATTGAAACAGCCTTTCGAGAAGCGCTAAATGAACTAGAAGGACGTTATGCTTTAGTTGCGGTCTTCAAAAACGATAACAACAAAATCTTCGCCGCTCGCCGAGGCTCGCCATTAATTATTGGCGTAAACGAAGATCAAAAAGAGTATTTTCTTGCTTCCGATGTTCCAGCATTTTTAGAGTATACAAACAATGTAATGTACCTAGACGATGAGCAAATGGCCGTTATTTGTCCAAACGAAGGTATAAAATTTTACAATCTTCAAGATGGCAATCAAATTGAAAAACGAATTATAACTGTAGATTTAGAGCATGAAGAAGCAGAAAAAGGCGATCATCCTCATTTTATGATCAAAGAAATTTGGGAACAAAAAGAAACAATTCTGCGCGCAGTAAACCAAGATAAACACAAATTAAAAGTTTTAGCCAAGTTAATTAAAGATGCTTATGGAAGTTATTTAATTGGCTGTGGAACTGCCGGTAAAGTCTGTTTAGCCGGTACATACCTTTTTGCAGAAATTGCCAAAAAACATGTAAACTTCACTTTTGGATCAGAGTTTGGCTATTTTAAAGATTTTATCGAAGAGGGTTCGTTATTAATAAGCGTATCCCAAAGTGGTGAAACCGCAGACGTTTTGGAAGCAATGGAAATTGCCAAAGAAAAAGGGGCAACTCTAGCAACAATCATCAACGTTGAAAGTTCAACAATGGCTCGTCTAGCAGACATAACCGTACCTATAAAAGCAGGACCGGAAAAAGCTGTAGCATCTACAAAAGCCACCACATCTCAGCTCGCAATTTTAACACTATTAGCTTATGCAACAGCTGATCAACTAGAAATTGGTGAACAGCTACTGCTAAACACTGCTCGCGAAATTAACGACATGCTAAATCCTCGTTATGAAGAACATATTTTAGAATTAGCAAAAAAAATAGTAGATCAACAAAGCATGTACATCATCGGCCGCGGTGTAAACTATCCTATTGCCCTAGAAGCCGCCATTAAACTACAAGAAGTTTCCTACATTCATGCCGAAGGTTTTGCCGGTGGAGAACTAAAACACGGCCCCCTAGCCTTAATTAGCGAAGGTACACCAGTAATTGCGATTACAGCCAAAGACAAAACATACAAAGATATTATTTCCAATGCTACCGAAATTAAAGCACGCGGCGGATATATTATTGGAATCGGACCAGAAAAAGATCCAATTTTCGATTACTGGATCAAAGTTCCTGACGTCGGTATCACCTCTCCTATCATCAACATCATTCCAATCCAGATACTGTCCTACCACTTAGCTGTTTTAAGAAACAACAATCCGGATAAGCCTCGCAACTTGGCCAAAAGTGTTACAGTTAAGTAGCAAAATTACCTCGGGATCACTTCTAGCTTTTTGATGACGAATAATGTATAATTAAGAGATCTTCAAAATCTACAAAATGCCGAATCGTAAAACAAAAATCGTTGCAACTATTGGACCAGCAAGTCTAGAAACAAAAACTCTTAAAGAACTAATCAAAGCAGGACTGAATGTTGCTCGTATTAATGCTAGCCATGGAGACAAAGAACAGCATGAGCAAATTATTCAAAACATCAGATCAGCGGCACAAGGCTTAGATGCAAACATTGGTATAATTTACGATCTACAAGGACCAAAAATTCGCATAGGTTCTATAGGCACTGACCCGATTAATGTCGTAAAACAAGAAACAATAATTTTGCACAACGGCGACGCATACTTTGAACACAAAGGCATAAAGCACTTTCCAGTCCAGTACAAAGAACTTGCACAAGACGTAAAACCACAAGAAATTTTATTGATCAACGACGGACTTATTGAACTAAAAATTGATACAATATCTGCGGACAAAAAATACATCAACTGTACTGTACAAAACTCTGGTCAAATAAAACAACACAACAGCCTAAACGCACCCGAGACCGAACTTTCGCTCCCCTGCTTAACCGAAGTTGATTTAGCAAACTTAAAAGTAGCCGCCGATCAAAAAGTCACATATTTAGGCTTATCATTTGTAAGAACTGCACAAGACATTGAAGTCCTACGAAAAGCTTGTCACAAATTAAAATACAATCCACAAATCATTGCTAAGATTGAACGACCCGAAGCGGTAAAAAACATAGCAGAGATTGCTCAAGCAGCTGACGCCTTAATGGTTGCCCGTGGCGACTTAGGAATCGAAATTCCAGCAGCAAAAGTCCCAATTGCTCAACGAAAAATTCTAGAGATTGGTAGAAAATATGGCAAACCGGTAATTGTTGCAACACAAGTATTAAGCTCCATGGTAACACAACCAAGACCAACAAGAGCCGAAGTTAGTGATGCCGCCAACGCAGTTTTTGCACAAGCTGATGCCATCATGCTCTCAAATGAAACAGCTATCGGGCAATTTCCAGTTAGTACCATCGAAACTTTAGCCGAAATAATTAAAACCATCGAGCAAAATTTAAACGACCAAACAGGTAGTTCGCGCTACAACGAAAGTGAAAACTTAATCGACGCCATAGCACATAGCGCAATCAATTTAGCCGAATATAGCGAAGCAAAAACCTTAGTCATCATAACCCGATCCGGTTTTACCGCAGCTCAAATCACCAAATATCGTCCAAAAACTGATTTAGTAACAATTACAGCTAGCGAACAAACCAAAGAAATCTTAAGCCTCTATTGGGGCATTAACACAGTTATAATCAACGAAGAAGTGATTAGCAATCATCAAGCTAGTAAAATTAAAGAGTTACTAAAAAAACATAAAGCAGTTAAAAATCAACCAGTAGTTGTGTGTAATGCCGGTTTAAAAACTGGCGAACATTTAATTAGCGTGTTTTAAAGGCACCCACCCCCCTACCCAAGATCCGAATAGGTCAAAGCAACGGCTAAAGCATCAGCCATATCATCAGGCTTAGGCAGCTTAGATAGACCTAAAATTCTTTGCACCATCTCTTGAACCTGCCATTTTTCTGCGCGCCCTTGCCCAGTTAAGGTCATTTTTATCTGTAATGGTGTGTATTCAAAAATAGGAACCGCAAATTTTGTACAAGCCAAGCCAATAACTCCCCTAGCCTGCGCAACTTTCATCGCTGTTGTGGTATTGCGAGCAAAAAATAACGACTCCATTGAACAAACATCAGGCTTAAAATTAGCCAACAATTCGCTCATATCTTGGTAAATGTTTTGCAAACGCTGCCAGTATTCCATTTTGGGATCTGTTTTAATTACACCAGCATCCAAAAACTTATAGTTTGAAGAATTTATTCTCTCCACATAGCCAAAACCAACCAAATCGTACCCCGGATCAATTCCTAAAATTTTCATACAAAAGCAGTTTTTTAGCTTATTTATATTTATTTTTTTGAAGCAGAATTTACAAGCAGTTAAAAATATATTAAGGTG
>CAYLRB010000007.1:28570-37524 GCA_964386265.1 uncultured Candidatus Peribacteria bacterium
AAATACAAAATGCAAAAATCAGTCGCCCAGCAACTTCAAGCTGATCAGGGAAAGAAATCTAAAAAATTCCCGCTAATCTTATTTTTTATTACAGCAGGTTTAATAGCTTTTTCAATTAGCGTAATATTAAAGGATCGCGCTCAAAATGCTGAGATAATCACAATCAGCAATCCAAACAACAACCCAGAGATAGCAGCAATTAACGAGTTAAGCGGAAATGCCGAAAACTATATTGCACAAGGAGATATTTATCTAAATTCACGCAACTTTGGTAAAGCACTACAAAGCTACGTAACTGCTTATCAGCTTGATCAAAATTCCATCATACCCTTTTTAAGAATAATCGATGTCTATTTATTAACAGAAAACTACGAAACCGCTTTTGAAAATATTCAACTAACGGAAAAACGAGCAAAAAACCACCCCGACCTACAACTTGCTAAAGTTCGCTACACGCTTGCCGAAGGAGACTACAATGAAGCTCGCTTAATGATAAGTCAAATTAGCGAAGTTAGCGAAAAGGTAGCTCTTTACAAAGCGGTAATTGAGATAATGGCAGGCGATCACGAAAAAGCGCAAACACTTTTAAACGACTTAAGCAACATCATTCAAGATCAAAAAATCAAAAAAACAGTAAGTAAACTTCGCGAAGCATACAGTTTATTTAACACCTTTGCAGAGGGCAACAACGCCTATTTAAACGTCTTACTCGGACAAGTATTAAATCAGGAAGGAGAATATAAACTAGCACGTGAACTGTTATACCGCAGTATAGAACAAATCAACGATTTTAGAGACGCATGGATTGGACTAGGTTATGCATTTTTACAAATTCGCAACTATCCACAAGCTGAGCAAGCTTTAAATAAAGCTAAAGAACTAGATCCGTATAAACCAGAAACATACTTATATCTAGGAATAGTTTCTGAAGAAAAAGGTGATTACAAAAAAGCACTTGGCTACTTAACACAAGCCGAAAACTACAAATACAGTAACCCTATTGAAGTAAGTGAGCATTTGGCTATCAACTACTACTCACTTGGTCGCTACGAAGAAGCGCTTCCCTATTATATACAAACAATTAATAATAAAAACGTACCAATTGAGTACTACATCGCACCAATTTGGATTGCCTTAGAACAAACTCAAAACTATGATCTAGCCGAGCAAATTGCAATTAAATCTCAAGAACGCTATCCCAATAATGCTGAAACTCATAATTACTTAGGCTGGGTGAAACTTTATCAACAAGATTTTGATATAGCAAAATCAGAGCTGACAAAAGCAATCAGCTTAAATGCAAATCTTGCACCAGCATATTTAAATTTTGGTCTCCTCTTTAAACTTCAGGGCAAACTAGATACCGCTATCCCCTTTTATGAAAAAGCTATTAGCATAGCCGACCAATCAGGAAACAAATCAATAAAAGAACGAGCAGAATCAGAACTTAAAGCTATTCAAAAAGAAATTAACGACAACATTTAAAACTCTTACCAATATCTAAACGAAACAATGTTTAATTTAAGCCCGCTGCTAATTTTCATTTTACTATTTGTACTTGGCACCCTTTTTGGCAGCTTTGCTAGTGCAATAACCCATCGAATTCACACAAATGATAAAAGCTTTTGGTATGGCAGATCAAAGTGTCCAAAATGCAACAAAGTTTTACATGCAAAAAATCTAATTCCCCTTGTAAGTTTTTTACTACAGCGCGGAAAATGTAAAAACTGCCATAAACCAATAAGCGCTTGGTATCCTGTAAGCGAACTGGTATGTGGATTACTTTTTACTTTACCATACCTAAGTTACAAATTCGGAGATTATGCAAACATATCCACTAACCTAATTGCCACATTAATCCTCAGTTACATCCTGATTTTCATCATGCATTTGATTTTTCTCTACGATGGAAAATACACCTTGATACCTGATCTATACTCATTTGGACTAATTATTTTCGGTGCAATTTTAGGTCACTTACTTGGTTTAAATCTAGTTGAGCAACTAATTGGATTAGTAATCGGTGGCGGATTTTTCTTAGCACAGTATCTAATCTCCAGAGGAACTTGGGTTGGTAGTGGAGACATTTTATTGGGAATTGGTATGGGAATTTTACTTGGTCCTTCACTTATTCTGCTAGCACTGTTTTTAAGTTACTTAACCGGCAGTTTTATAGGAGTATTTTTAATTGCTACAGGCAAAGCATCTCGAAAATCAACAATTCCCTTTGGTCCTTTTCTAATGTTTGGTACTCTAACCTCCCTACTAGTTGGATCAAAATTAGTAGATTGGTATCTTGGTCTTAGTTTTTACCTATAAATTCTATGTCGACTACTAACGAAAAAGTTCTACTAATTATCCTAGACGGCTATGGCAAAGCACCATGCGGCCCCGGCAACGCTATTGAACTAGCAGACACTCCTACGCTTGATTTTCTAGAAAAACATAATGCAAAAGTTCTTTTAAAAGCAGATAGCGAAGCTGTAGGACTACCCGCAAACACCATGGGCGGTAGTGAAGTTGGTCATTACACAATCGGCGCAGGTAAAGTAATTATGCAGTCGCTCCCTATGATCAACCAGCAAATTGAAGATGGCACTTTTTTCCAAAACAAGGCACTTTTAGATGCTGTTTCTCACGTTAAAACAAACAATAGCTGCCTACACTTAATTGGCATGATTTCCGATGCAGGCGTGCACAGTCACCTAGAACATTTAGGAGCTTTGTTAAAGCTAGCACAACAAGAAAAAGTCGAAAAAGTTTACATTCACGCCATCGCTGACGGGAGAGATGTCCCCGAAAGATCAGTCATAAAATATCTTAAACGCATTCAAGAACTTATTAGCGAACACAAAGTTGGAAAAATAACCGATCTAATCGGTAGATTTTATGCCATGGACCGAGACAACAACTGGCAACGAACCGAATCAGCTTTTAAACTTTATACTGATCCGAACTTTGCCCATGAATCACTCAAAAATTCTACAGAAGAAGCCCTGACAGATTTTTATACAACTAGTAAAGAGTCAGACTATTACCTAACAGCGAATAAAATTGATTCAGCTAATGAAGGCTTAATAACTGGTGAAGACAGTGTAATATTTTTCAATTACCGCACTGACCGTGCTCAACAACTCACTGATGCATTTACAAAAAATGAGTTCACACATTTCAAAAGAGATCTTAAAAAATTACCGTTCTTTGTTTGTTTTGGAGAATACTCACAAGTAGCAGCAGTTGCTTTCCCCGCAGATAAAGCCGAGCACAACCTAGCAAGCCATCTAAGCTCACTTGGTTTAAAACAACTAAGAATTGCTGAAACTGAAAAATATCCACACGTAACATTCTTCTTTAATAGCCAAAACAAAGAGCCCTACAAAAACGAAGAGCGTATCTTAATCCCCTCGCCTAAAGTTCCATCTTACTGCGAAAAACCTGAAATGAGCGCGCCTGAAATCACCGAGGTATTAATTCCAGAAATTAAAAAAGAAAACTACGATTTAATTGTAACTAACTTTGCCAATTTAGACTTAGTAGGTCACTCCGGAAATTTAGAAGCTACCATAAAAGCTACAGAAGTAGTTGACCAATGTTTAAGCAAAATTCTCCCGCTAGCCAAAGAACACAAATACCATATCGTTATAACTGGCGACCATGGCAACGCTGACGAGATGCTTTACGAAGATGGTAGCCCTTGTCCAAGCCATTCAATGAACCCTACTCAGTGTATCATTATCCCTTTTGATGATCGCCAACTGAATGTAGTTAATGAGCTTCGTGGCCTACAAGACATAGCGCCAACTGTTCTAAAATTGATGAACATCGACGTACCAACAACAATGACTGGCACACCACTATTTAAATAAATCCGATCTAAAAAATTTCAAAAAAATTCACTTATGAACACAAATTTAAATCATACAAGCACTGGAGACTCCGCACAAGCGGAGTCTCTGGCAGTTATTATGGCCGGTGGGCACGGAACACGATTATGGCCCTTAAGTACGAGCCAAAAACCCAAACAGTTCCAAGCCTTACTTGGTAATGAAACAATGTTACAAACAACTTTCAAACGCTTAAACTATTTACCAACACAAAATATTTACGTTAGTACAAATTCCGAATATGCAGACTTAGTAAAAGAACAATTGCCTGAACTGCCAATCGAAAATATTATCATAGAACCATCACGCAGAGACACCGGACCAGCAATGGCCTTTGTAACATATTATCTTGCACAAAAAGGCTTTGGCAACGAAGTACTATCAATAGTTTATGCCGATCACTACATTAAAGAAACTGAGCAATTTCAAGAAAAATTACAAGCAGCGCAAATACTCACAGCCAAAACGCAAAAAATCAGTATCGTGCAAGTAAAAGCAAAAGAACCAAACACCAACCTTGGTTACGTTAAACTAGGCAAATCGATAGAAGATATTAATGGACACAAAGTTTACGAGCTCGATCGTTTTGTCGAAAAGCCAAACTATGATGCAGCACTTTCTTATGCCAACTCTTTAGATTACCTTTGGAACACCGGACTTTATAGCTGGCATATCAACAGTTTTCTAAAACTGCTTGAACTTAATGCACCAGAAATCAGTCAACAGCTATCTAGCATTAAAAACTTTACAAATTTCCAAGCCGAATACGAACAGATGCCAAAAATTTCGATCGATTATGCTTTAATGGAAAAACTGTCTGGTTCGGAAGTTTTAATTGTACCCGCAGAATTTACTTGGAGTGATGTAGGTAATTGGCAAACAATCCACGAACAACTAAGTTCCCCTGAAACAACAAACGTTATTAATGGCAACGTTCATACATTTGACACTACAAACTCAATTATCTATGGTCAAGCTCCACAAAAAATTGTTACAATCGGCCTAGACAGTTTGGCCATCATCTCAACACCAGACACAATTCTTATTTGTCCAAAAAATGAAACTGATCGCCTAAAAAAAGTAGTCGATGAGCTAAATCAAAAAAATAACTAAATGTCTTAAATGTTACAAGAACCACAAAAAAAATTAAAACCTTGGGGCCACGAAATTTGGTTTGCACACACATCAAATTATGCAGGTAAAGTACTATTTGTAAAAAAAGGCCATCGTTTGTCTTTACAATATCACGAACAAAAAACCGAAACGCTATTTGTATTTAGCGGTAAAATCAAATTTTCAATCGGGCAAACAGAAGACACATTACAAGAAAAAGTTCTAGAAGCTGGTATGAAAATTGATGTAACACCTCCAACAATTCACCGTGCTGAAGCTTTAGAAGACAGCTATATTTTTGAAGTATCCACACCGCACTTAGAAGATGTTGTAAAATTGGCAGATGATTATGGGCGAACGGGCAAAGGAAATAACGAAAAGCTAGATTCAAAATTAAGCGCCAGTTGATGCACCGAATAAGCATCTGACATTTTGGCTTTTCAACATGCAGAAAAAGGCTTGCCGCAAACTAATAAACTGATATTCTACCAGCATGTTTTTAATATCTTAAAATTAAATTTACCACATGCAAAAATACCTAAGTTGGAAACTGGTAGGCATTGGGGTTTTAACCTTGATCTTTGCCTTTATCTCTCTCCCCTCTCAATACAGACAAATCACTGACAACCCCGAAGCAAACGGCCTAATTAAAAGTATTCAAGAAACAAGTGTGATTTTAGGCTTAGACCTACAAGGTGGGACTCAGCTTGATTACAAAATAGACCTAAGAAAAGTTGAAGAAAGCCAGCACGATCAAATTATCAAAGGTGTTGTAGAAACCATCAGCCGAAGAGTTAATGCACTTGGAGTTTCCGAACCAAACATTTACACCTCAAAAGTTGGCGATGAGCAACATATCATTGTTGAATTAGCCGGCATTGATGATGTTGAAGAAGCAAAAGCCAAAGTAGGAAAAACTATCCAACTAGAGTTTAAAGAACAGTTAACCGAACAACCAAAAGAAGAGATCGCACAAATCGAAAAAAGTGCAGCAGATTTTTTAACAAAGGCAAAAGCCGATGCAAAAAACTTCTCAATATTAGCTGAAGAAGAAGCAAAAAGCCAACCTGACAGAATCCAATACAACAAAGTTGAATCACAATTCAAAGACCAAATCCAAGGGGCAGCGATTGCTGATGCCGTTTTCCAAGCAAAATCAGGAGAAATTATTGATCGAATAATTAAAGATAGTGCAGGCCTTACATTCGATCGTGAAACCGGCCAATTAACTGATAAAAATGGTTACTTCGTAATCAAAGTTCTAGACAAAAAAGATAACGTTGAACGTGAAAAAACTATCCAAGAAAAAAGTGTAAAAGTTCAACATATATTAATCAGCTACAAAAACGCATCACGCGCTAATGAAGAAATCAAACGCAGCAAAAGTGAGGCAAAAAAGTTAGCAGAAAAAGTAATTAGCGAAGTTCGGGCTCAAAAAACTTTTGATGAGCTAGTTAAAAAATACTCCGACGAACCAGGCGCAAAAGATAGCCTAGGTGTACTAAGCGAGCCAGTTACAGAAAATGGCACAACATATGTACCAGAATTCACCAAAGCAGCAGTTGAATTAAACACTGCTAATCAAGTTACTGACGAACCCGTAGAAACAGAGTTCGGTTTCCACATCATTAAAGCTGTTGAAGTAACACCTAAAAAAGTTGAAACAATCAAAGAAGCTCAAGTTACCTACGAAGAACTATTTATTTCAGACAAACCAACATCTTGGAAAGAAACAGCACTAAACGGTGAACATTTTGAATCAGCAACTGTAGAGTTCGATCAACTTTTACAACCATACGTAGCTATTCAATTCAACAATGAAGGTGCAAAACTTTTCTCTGAATTAACTGAACGTAATATCGGCAAACCACTAGCAATTTTTGTAGGTGGCGACTTAATTTCTGACCCAATTGTACAAGTACAAATCAGTGATGGCCGTGCAAGTATCAGCGGAGGATTTAATCTACAAGAAGCTGAATCTTTAGCTCGCGACTTAAACACAGGTGCAATTCCAGCTCCTATTACTTTAGCTGGCCAATACAACATCGGCAGCACACTTGGTGAAGCAGCGTTAAAAACCAGTTTAATTGCTGGTGTCATCGGTTTAGCAGTCTTATCTGTTTACATGATCGGATACTATCGCCTACTCGGTCTCATTGCTGTATTTGCCTTAATAATTTACACACTAGCAATGATCTTTATCATCAAGATCAGCCTACCTGTTAGTTTAGCAATTATTGCCGGCTTGATAATCAGCGGCGCGAGCTTCTACAAAGTAGTTGTTAGCAAAGAAGCCAGTGCAGACAAATTCCTATCTTCATTGATCGCAATTTTCACACTCTTTTTCTTTACATTCTTATTGCGCGAACCAATCGTTCTAACGCTAGCTGGTATTGCCGGTTTAATTATGTCGATCGGTATCGCTGTAGATGCCAACATCCTAATTTTCGAACGCATTAGAGAAGAGATAAAAGAAGGCAAAGATTACCGCACGGCAATAGAAATCGGTTTTGATCGAGCTTGGTCAAGTATTCGTGATTCAAACTTTTCATCACTTATCACTTGTGTAATCCTGTTCTACTTCGGTAACTCAATTATCAAAGGTTTTGCCTTGAACTTAGCTGCCGGGATATTAGTATCAATGTTCACCGCAATTACAATCACATACAGTTTCTTACTAGTTACTGCTCGTAAAAACAAAGTTCCAAGCAAGCTTTTACTTGGTGTAAAAGCTGGAGAAACTGCAAAAAAAGCTTGGGACATAGTAAAATACAGCCGTACTTGGATTGGAATATCTGTTACTGTAATTGTTCTTAGCATCGGAGCAATTCTGTTCAATGGATTTAACTTGGGAATTGATTTCCGCGGAGGAACCCTAATGGAAGTAGAATTATCAGACAAAACTGTGACCAAAGAAGTTTTCAATACAGAGGTAAACAACATCATTGCCAAACTAAATTCTGAAAAAGAAAAATCGACAGCAAAAAAAGAAGAACACACAGAAACAATTATCGATCCTGCAACAACCATAGAATCAACCGACCAAGAAGCTAACAAAACTTTCATTGCTCGCTTTGGCTACATAGACAACAAAGATCACGAAAAATTGATACAAGACCTTGAAGCCAGATTCGGCGACCTTACAGAAAACAGATTCACAACCATCGGTGCAAAAGTCAGCGACAAGCTAAAACAAAACGCCATAATGGCCGTATTAGGTGCACTAGCAGTAATTGTCTTATACATTGCCTTTGCCTTCCGAACCGTTCCTAAAGAAGTAAGTGCTTGGAAATTTGGTGGAGCAGCTATGCTAGCCTTAGCACATGACGTGATCATAACCGCCGGTGTGTTCGCATTCTTTAAACTAGAAGTAGATTCCCTATTCATTACAGCACTACTAGCTGTTGTTGGGTTTTCAATTAACGATACAATCGTAGTTTTCGACCGGCTAAGAGAAAACCTAAAAAACACCAAATTAACTTCTCAGCACATTAAAGAGATTGCCAACGCCGCCCTTAACCAAACAATGGCTCGTTCCGTTAACACTTCGATGGTTACTCTCCTACCATTACTAGCCATGCTGTTTTTTGGTGCAGACTCTATCGTAAACTTCATTCTTGCCTTGGTAATTGGGATTTCAGTAGGAACTTATTCTTCAATTTTCATTGCAACACCTTTATTGATCAGCTGGTACAGAAACATTAAAACATAAAACCGGCGCAACTTGCGTTGCGCCAAAAGGGATTTAAGGCCTCTTATGGAGGCCTTAAATCTGCGCTCACTATTGCAATTATTGTAGCTAGCAGCTACTCTAACCACACAAAATTTACGCATCAGTAGCTCAGCTGGATAGAGCATCGGTCTTCGGAACCGAGGGTCGGGGGTTCGAATCCCTCCTGATGCACCATTTTGACGAACAAAATTATTTCAGTTAAAGCAATGTATCTGGATCTGTAG
>CAYLRB010000008.1:0-17486 GCA_964386265.1 uncultured Candidatus Peribacteria bacterium
TCAAATACTTCTCTGCTCGCTGCGCTCAACGATCCGTATTTGATTTTTCTTAGCCTAGTGTTCTTGCTCGTCGCCAGGCGAAGCTTTGCTTTGCCTATTTGGCCTTAGCTGAAGGTCTAGCTCCTGCAAAATTGAGGCTCCGTTGGCACTGCGCCTCTGCTCAACGATCCGTATTTGTTACATTTTTTGACAACAAATTTTACCCCCGGGAGTAAATTTAGTTGAATAATTGGCTGTGGCTACCAATTCTGGATAGGATTAGGATATTTTCATTTTGCTCAACTTGGTAGATTAGCAGTAGATCTGATTCAATGTGGCATTCTCTAAAGCTACTCAAGTTACCTTGTAGTTTATGATCCTTAAATTTTGCAATATTAAACCTTCCCGAACTATTTAACTCTTAGATCTTTTTTGAACTGCTGTGTGTAAGTTATTTTCATCACCTAGTATGTCGCAAATTAAATCGTTAGCAGTTGAGTGTAACTTGACCTCTTTTTTTTGAATAGTATTTTTTACCTTTTTGACATCATTTAGGATTTTTCTCTCTTGCTTACGTGTAAAACCATTCTCTGTTCGGAGTTCGAAAGGTATGCCTTTTACTATAACGACTTGGTGAAGAAAAAGTTTAATTGCCGTGCTTAGGTCTAAACCGAGTGCATTAAGAATTTCTTGCGCTTCGATTTTAAGATTATCTGTTGTTCTTAGATTGATTATTGCCATGGAGAATTTTATAAGTATACTCAATATTATACATACAATGTATATACGAAACAACTAAATTTAGTTTATTTTAAACCTAATTCCAACCTAGCTTATAGATTATAAAAGCTGATATTAAAGGTAAAAAACATTTTATAATAATAAATACAAACTCTTTGTGTTTGTCCCAAAAAATTGGCGCACTATTTCTATCAGTGGTATAAATTTTTGTTTTAAATATTCTGTCGTACATACTGAAAAAAAGTGTTGCTAAAATACCTAGCATGATCATTAATACAATAATTGTTAACGGGAATTTAGCAAAATACCCAATAGCAAATGCGTATAAACATATCAAAAGCAAAGCAAGATTTAAATGAAACCTTTTCATAAACCATGGAACTTGATCAATCAACAATTTTTCTATAAAAGCTGCACTTTCTTCTAAAGCTTTGTCATATCGCAAAAACGTTATGGAGGGCGAAATTGTCAATCTGATATCACCTACATTGGACATACCAGTGATAGTAATATCTTTTACATATTTTCCCACATTCTCTCTGACTTCAGATATTGTAGAATAAGTACAATCTTCCGACTCAATGATAACTTCTTTGTTGCTATTTTTTTTTATAACATTGTAAATTTTCTCAAAGTCATCCCAATACATCCTGATTTGAGGTAAGACTATGCGTTTGCTTTTTTCTTTTCTGCTCATAGTTAGCATTAACTTCTATACAAATTTACACCGCGACTAACTTTATAACTTTTTACATTAGACTATTGTTATCTTGAGACAAATTTTGCTTGTATAGAAATCCCAAAAATGAATATAGCAAACCAAAAAACAAGGTTATACCTAATTGATATGAAAGTATAAAGAGTAACCCCTCCCAAAAATAAAAGTACTCTTCGCTAACAATATAAAAGCCAGATAATACTGAAAGTAAATAAGCTAAAATTAGTACATATCCCATTAGCTTAAGTAAAAACGATATATGCTCCTTTTTATAAAGGATAAATTTTTCAGCTTTCATAAATAAGAATTAATAATACGATCACTTTTAACCAACTACAGCTTTGATCCTTCTTATGCCTCTTGATGAGCTTTGCTCTTGTAGGATTTTGAAGTGGCCAAGAACGCTTGTGCGTTCTACGTGTGGGCCTCCACAGATTTCGAGAGAGAAATCGCCAATGCGGTAAAGTTTGATGTTGCCGCCAATTTGGGCGTATTTGTCTTCAAAGAGGCCGATCGCACCTTGTGCTTTAGCTTCTGGTACAGACATTTCTTCCCAATTGATTGGCAAGTCGCGGGCAATTTGGTCGTTGACGATTTTTTCAACTGCTTCAATTTCCTCTTTGGTCATTGGTTGATCGTGATTGAAGTCAAAACGTAAGCGTTCGTGTGTAATGTTTGATCCTTTTTGGCCAACATGGTTTCCGAGGACTTGGCGTAAAGCTTGGTGTAGTAGGTGAGTTGCGGTGTGTAATTTTGTTGTTTCTTCACCGTGATCAGCTAGGCCACCTGAGAATTTTTGTTGTGCACCTTCACGAGATTTTGCTTGATGAGCCGCATATGCTTCTTCAAAACCTTTTTCGTCAACTTTTAGTCCGTGCTGTTCAGCTAGTTCTGTAGTTATTTCTAGCGGTAATCCGTGGGTGTCAAATAAATGGAATGCGGTTTCTCCGGGAATTGTTACCGAACCTTCTGGTAATTGATCGACTATTTTGCGGAAAACTTGCTCTCCTTTCTGGAGAGTCTCGGTGAACTGTCGTTCCTCAATTTCTAGTTCTGTTAGGGCGTGTTCACGTTGTTGAATTACTTCAGGATAGCTGTCGGCATAGATGTGAGTGAATTCGGTAGCGATCTCTTTTGTGAACATTGGATTCATGCCAATTGTGCGGCCGGCACGGATTGCACGGCGGATTAGGCGACGCAAAATGTATGACTGGTCTGTATTTCCTGGAGTAACGCCTCTTGGATCAACTAAAATGAATAGAGCTGAACGAAGGTGATCAGCGATGATTCTAGCTTCTCGTTCTTGATAATTGCTGCAGTTTTGCTTAATTTTTGCCATAACTGGAGCGAAGAGATCGGTATTGAATGCGCTGTTTTCACCCTGAAGAATTGCTGTTACCCGTTCTAGTCCCATACCTGTATCAACACATTGTTGGGCTAGTTGTTCAAATTTGCCATCAGCGGTTTTGTTGTACTCCATGAATACATTGTTCCAAATTTCTACATATAGATCGTGTTCGTCATTTGGATGGTATTCGTTGTTTTTGAATTTTGGATCGTTAATGTCGCCTACAAAGTAGAAGATTTCCGTGTCTGGACCACATGGACCGGTTTGGCCGGCTGGCCCCCACCAATTTTCTTTTTTGTTGAAGAAGTAGATGCGGCGATGTTGTCCTTTTTCAGCCTTTTCCGACCTTACAAAGCCTAATTCCTCCCAATAACCGGCGGCATCTTCGTCGCGTGGGGCATCTTGATCACCTTCAAAACAAGTTACACAGAGACGATTAGGATCGAGTTCTAATCCACCTTCCGAGCGTGGTCGAGTCAAAAAATCGTAGCTCCACTGAATTGCTTCTTTTTTGAAGAAATCGCCCAAAGACCAGTTACCTAACATTTCAAAGAATGTAAGATGAGTGTCGTCCCCTACTTCCTCGATATCGTCTGTACGCACACATTTTTGAACATTAACCAAACGTTTACCTGCCGGATGTGGTTCTCCTAGTAGAAATGGAACAAGCGGCTGCATACCCGCTGTATTGAAAAGAACAGTTGGATCGTTTTCAGGCAAAAGAGGTGCACCAGGAATTTCGGCGTGGGCGGCGTACTTCACAAAATAGTCAATGAATCGACGACGAAGTTCTGCTGAGTGCATAAGATTAGGTTAAAAAGCTTTCGAAAGTATTATTAGGAATTGGGCATAATTTGTAAATACTAAGACAAGTTACCCCGAGGTTACTTTTCCTTTACAAATTTCTGAAATTCATCGCCTTTGGCCTCGAAGTTTTTCCAGAGACTGTAGCTGGGCGAGGCGGTTGACAGTAGACAGATGCTACCAATTTTTGTTTGAGCATAGGCAAATTCGACTGCGTCACGCATGTTGTCAGTGTCTAGAATATTGAATTTGGCGCGGTTTTCGGGCGAGATGATTCTTGCGCCGGTGTCGGGGAATAGCACAATGTTGCGGATGGGTGAGTTTAATAATTCGGCTTCTAGTTCTGTAAAATCATAACCGCGGTCACTGCCGCCAAGGAAGATTGTGTCAACGTTTTCAAGGGCGCGTAGAGCCATAATTGCAGTTTCGGGAGCTGTGGAGATAGCATCGTCGTAAAAAGTTATGCCATGGTAAGTTCCAATGTTTTGCAAGCGATGTTTAAGCGGTTCAAAAGTGTTTACGGCTTTCAAAAAAACTTCATCAGATAAATTGAGGAGTTTGGCCAATTGGTAAATGGCTTGGCAGTTGGCTAAATTGTGCTCGCCACGCAACTTGGTTGTTTCTAGTTCGAAACTGGATGGTAGCCCGTTGTAAGGGTGTAGTTGAGCCAAGGTTGCATCTGCCCAATTAACTAGATCTGGATAAGCTGGATTGAAAATAAAGTGATCACTTGTACGTTGATAGGCGGTGATATTGCGTTTGGCATTATAATATTTCTCCAAAGTACCATGATGATCTAAGTGCTCTGTAAATAGACTAGTTACAATTGCATATTCAAGCGGCTCAGCCAAATTTTCCAGCATGTAACTTGAGAGCTCTAAAACAATGTAATCTTTACCGTCTAAGCTGCCATCTAGCGTAGCACTGAGCATTGGCTTGCCGATATTGCCTAAAAACAGATGAGGAATATTAGCGGTTTCAAGCAGCTGTGCTGCTAAACTGGAAGTTGTGCTTTTACCTTTACTACCAGTTACACCAATTACTTTTATGTTTGGATAATTTCGGCGCAGGTGGGCAAAGAAAAGATTCGTAGCACCGGTGAGCGATTTGTGTACTAGGCTGCTTGGCAACCCTGGCGTTTTAACTACTAGATCATAATTGTTTTGTCGGTCGAGATAGTCCGAACTTATTGATTGATCGGCAATGCCGTAAGGAAAATCTGGATAGTATTTTTGTAGATACTCTTCAGTCACTTTGCCCTCTTGTCCATAGCCTAAAATTAAACAGTTGCGATAAGCTGTTAATAAAAACTCACTCGGCAAATTAGGGGCATGTCCTGTCTGCGCTAATTCAGTTTCTTCGGCTTCAGTAAGTTCGATCAAAGGTAATAATGTCTGTACAACTTTAGTTTCCGCAAAATTAACTGCAGCCAAGTTGAGCGCGAGCTTACTTTCGGCAAATGTGCCAACACATTCAAAAGGTTTGATGACGCCTATTCCTAATAAGTCTTTAAATAGTGGGATTAAATCTTCTCGCTCATACAAGTTCTGGCCAAAAATATTAATTACATCTTCTGGTTTTAAATAGGCGGTTAGCATCAGCCAAACAAATGCACACTTTGGACAGTTACAACACCACTTATCATGCTCGATTTCCTTATGAACCTTGAAAACCTGATTGCAACTCGAAAAATGCTCAAAATATTGCGGCATCTCACTTAGCAACTCGACAATTTGCAGCTCCCAAAAAGGTCTAAGTAATGAAAAATAGCGGACGGAATCAGTCACTTCTTGACGCCAAAAATCGGCAAGTGCTTCCTCGAATTCGGTTGATTTACTCCATTGATGATTGATCTGGCGACCGTCATATTCCAAATTTCCAAAACTACTACTGCGCTCGTTACCAACTACTACATAACGGTAATCCATAACGGTTGCAGCAGCTAGTCCAAGTAAGGCAAACACTGCTGAAATTGGGAGATGCCCATTAAATGAATCAGGGTGGCTTTCAAAAATTTGACAATCTAACTGACGTTTGATTGTCACTTTGTCTGAGCCCAAAATTTGAATAACCTCTTCGATAATTTGTGATGATCTTCCGGTTTCCAAATGATATGCACTAAACTGTTGACCGCGTTTGCGCATCAGCTCGGCCGCTATAATTGAGTCTTTGCCACCTCCTATACCTAGCAAAGAACGATTTTGCCGTGGGTAGCTAGTCGGTAGCTTGAGAGTGTTTGCGGAGTCGCTAAAGGCGTTAGCTTGAAAAACAGCTAACTGTTCAAATTTTAATTGATTTTGGTACAAAAACTCACCTAAACCGTTACTATAAACTAAGTTCCAAAAATCAGCTGCTTTAGCTGTGAGTTCGTAGGGATGTTCAAAAACAGGTGGGATATAAAGTTTGTAGTAACTTATGCCCAGCAAGATGTGGAGTGCTTGGTAAATATCTGCCGCTAATTGAGCTGGTACCGACGTCCAATTTGCAGATTCTGGAAAGGTGATCTGCTCGGTAAACTCCAGAGATTTTTTCCCGTCAGTAAAATCTATTCTGTAACTAAATGTAAGAATATTTTTTGATTCGGATTCCGTTTTTGGCTGGAAGACAAACTTACTGGCGGGTGTTGATGGCATACTAAATTTGGTTGTTGTTTGTAGGTTAGCACTTAGCTAGGGGATCACGCAAGCCTCGCAAAAATAGTTCGCGCCTTCGCGCGAAGGATCACAACTTTCGTGCCTTCGCGCGAATAGGAAGCGCAAAGTTCGCGCATTCGCGCGAATAGGAATCGCACAGTTCGCGCCTTCGCGCGAATAGGAATCACAAAGTTCGCGCCTTCGCGCGAATAGGATTTGAACTTACGTCTAGCAATTTTACTGGAAGTTTTAGCTATTAAGATGTATTTGTTGATGAGTGAATTTATAAAATTCTAAAAAAGTTGATATGGTAAAAAAAACAAAGACAATAGATAAAAAACGTTCAGCAAAAAATTCTAAAAAAACAATCCTTACCGATTTCTCTTTATCGGAGAGTAAAAAGAGCTGGTACTCAAGGTTTATTGATTTTAATTCAAAGTTATTTTTCAAGTTAACAAAAGTGCTTTTTGCTTGTTTGTGCTTAGCATTTCTACTTTTTGCTGGAAAAACTGCTTATTACTTTGTAAGTTTAAAACTTAGTCCTAGCAGTTTGCTAGCTGAGCTTTCAAGCGAAGATACAGTTATGGCTTTTGAGTTTTTGCCAGAAAGAATGCTTCTTGATAATAAAGCTAAATTAAAAATGCGAGAACAAGAAGATGAAGTGCTTAAGCTATTTCTAGTTTCGGAAGAACAGCGCAAAAGCCTGCTCGAAAGTGAGCATTATGTAGTTGGCTTAGAAAAATCTGATTCAAGTGAAGATAAATTATTTGTTATCAAAGCAGATGAGTTTAAAAAGAATAAAACAGATGCACAAAAACTTAAAAATACGGAGCAATTTAATGAGGCTATTAGCAATTTGCCAGAAGAAGGTAACTTAAATCGAATATACATTAAAAATGATCTATTTTTAGAAACCGCAAGGGGGATGTTTCCAAATAAGTTTGGCTCAACATACCCGCTTATTAAGCCTTTGACGGCAAACATTGATCAAACCATTTTTGTGACAACTGCTGACAAAATTTGGGGCTACACAACGGAAAAAACTCAGAATGGAACAGGAGCAAAACCGTTTATTCCCGGCAAAGAACATTACAAGGGTGAACTACTTGCAACAATACCAGATGAGCCGGAGATAGTGATGGCGGGAGAAGGGCTTGCGAGTCGAATTTTGGGTATGATTAACTGGGAAGTTTATCTAAAAAAATCGGCAGAAGCTTATTTTAAAGATGTAACACGTGGACTTGGACTTAAAAATGATAGCTTTGCGAATCTGTTTAATGCATTGGATCAGGAGTTGGTATATGCAACCTACAAGAATGATGTGTTTTTAATTGGCATCAACAACATTTCGGCTGAAAATTATAGAGAAATAGAATCAATTGGCCTGGCACTACACAACTATTTTAATCCTATAAAGAACACAAAAAAGTTACTTGATGGAACTTCTGCTACGGTTTTAGTCGCTGGAAAAAGTTCAAGTTTACCTACACAAAAAATTGAAAATCAGGATGTAAAATTTATTACTACTGAAGGAAAAAGTTATTACTTGGTTTACAATAGCAAGCAGCAGCTTTTTGTCACAAATACTCCCCTTTTGGCGAAAGAGATATTGAGCGGCATGACAGATAGTTTTTATAAAGGTGATACATACGGCAAACATATCAAACCAATGCTTGCTCAAGCGGATGAGTTTACATACATAAGCGATGGCGTACTTAAAAAAACTGACTTTAATAATCATATTAATGCAATTATTGGATCTAAATCTGATGGCGTTGTAATTTACAAGACCTACTTCTTGGATGGACTGCAAACTCGCACGGTCACAATTAATCGCTAATTATGTCTAAAAATTCAACTTCCGAAATCCGCGTAGACATAGAAAATCCTCTTAATTTAAGCGGCAAGAAGCAAAATGAATTAGATCATTCAAGGATAATGCCTATTGGAAAAGTTACTGATCAACCAACACTGATTGATATCCATGGCAAATCTTCGATCAAAAAAGTTAGTAAATTGCGTCGGTCAATAAACTCAAACATAAATTTTTTCGGATTACTTTTGGCTATTTGTTTGCTTCCATTGATTGTGATTTTCGCTAAACAACAAATATCACTACTTAGCAAACAGATCAATGAAGACACAGACTCAATTATGACTAGATTCCAGGAAGCTGCCACATTGGCATTGGCAGACGACTATAAAACTGCAGAGGCTAAACTAGCAGAGCTACAAATTGAAACCGAAGCTTTGCTTGCACAGTTTGGTTTTTTACAGGACTACAATGATCTCAAAAAAAACCTAAGAGAAGCCGTTAATTTAATAGGTCGTAGTATTAAAATCGTAGAAAGATCGAAACAACTTCCACAAAGATACTTAACAGTTAACCAGAATCCCGACAAAGAACAAACTGAGCAACTAAGTAATGAGATTGAAAGTTTATTAGCTGAAACCGAGCAAGTGAATCAACGGCTGGCTGAGATTTTAGACGAGCTCAGATCAAAACGGACAGTCAAAATACTAACAAAATATGGTAGGGACAAAGATAAGTACACAAAGCTACTTAATGGATTGGAATCTATTGGTATTAAAGCTGAAAAATCGCTACAAGTTGCAAAAAAAATGTTAGGCGTTGATTATCCACATCGTTACTTGGTGTTGCTACAAAACAGCAATGAACTAAGACCCGGAGGTGGGTTTATTGGTAGCTTTTTAATTGTGGATGTAAACGACGGGCTGATTGAAAAAATTGAACCACATGACGTATACAGTTTTGATGGACAGCTCCCAACTTTAGAGCTAGGTCCGCAAGAGATTGCCCCCGTTAATCCTTACTTGGCGATTAGAGATAGTAACACATTTCCATCGTTCCCCGATAATGCAAAAAAATTCCTAGAACTACTCGAAAAAGCCAATGGACCAAGTGTAGATACAGTTATAGCGGTTAACAGCAGTGCATTTGCTAGCTTCTTAGAAGTTTCCGGCCCAGTTAAGTTAAACGATGGTCAGTATTTAAAGGCGGATAATTTTCCACTCATCTTTACTTATTTAATCGAAAGCGATTCTGCCCAAGGCAATTACAAGATTAGTCCAAAAGAGTTTATGTTTAGTCTAGTACCCCAATTAAAGTCGCATTTACTAAATTTTTTGCAGCAAGACTGGGGTAGTGCTTACACTGTGCTGCAACAAGAAATTAGCCGCAAGAACATACAAGCATATAGCAAAGATGATGAACTGCAGAGCCTATTTGATCAACTTTCGCTTACCAATATGGTTAGTACCCCTAACACATTTGACGAGCTACTAATAACCCAGACTTCTATTAGTGGAAATAAATCTGACCGCTATTTAAAAACTCGCTACACTCACAATACTTCCATTTCAGATGAAGGCGTAGTAACCAACAGTCTAACAATTCATGCTTATCATGGCTATAATGACCAGATCGAATCGACTTTCTTAAACATTTTAAGACCTTTTGGCGTTACCGAATTAGCCGATGAATTACGCTATGTCCTTGGTCGTGGTGACAACAAAACTCGCTTTAAAATTTATGTTCCTAAAGGAAGCAAGTTGGTAAATACACGAAGTGTTGGTGAAGAGAGCATTCAAATAAAAAAAGCTCATGATTTAGATGACAGAACTTTGATTACAACAGTTATTGAGCTAACTCCGGGGGAGAAAAAATCTATCACCGTCGATTACGAACTAGCAGATAAATTAGAATTCAACGGCATTGGCTTATACGATCTAACCGTCCACAAAGCATCTGGTATAGACAACACTAAATTGGAGAAGACTTACAAAATTGATCCAACCCTTAGTCTACTTAAAAGCTCACCATATGTCCCTGTACTGGACGAGTTGAGTAGCTATTTTTATAGCGGTAATCTTGAGCGAGACCAAGTTTTTCAAGTTTTACTTAGAGACTAAAAGAGGGCGCCCCGCGGGGGCGCCCTCTTTGTTTTTCTTGAATTTAAAATTTAACTTAGGAATCCAATTAGTAGGATTGCTACAATGTTAGCAACTTTGATCATTGGATTGATGGCCGGACCGGCTGTATCTTTGTAAGGATCACCTACAGTGTCACCTGTAACTGCAGCTTGATGTGCAAAGCTACCTTTACCACCGTGATTACCTTGTTCGATATACTTTTTCGCGTTATCCCATGCACCACCGCCGGTAGTCATTGAGATAGCTACGAATAAACCGGTTACAATTGTACCAACTAACAAACCACCTAGAGCGGCAGGTCCTAAAAGTAGACCGACTGCAATTGGGGCAACGATTGGAATTAGAGCAGGTAAAACCATTTGGTTAATTGCACCTTTGGTCACAATGTCTACACATTTGCCGTATTCTGGTTTTGCTGTTCCTTCCATGATGCCTTTGATTTCTTTGAATTGGCGTCTAACTTCAGCTACAACATCTCCAGCTACTTTACCAACTGATTGCATTAGCATTGCACCAAATAGGTAAGGCAAGAGACCACCTAGTAGAAGACCAGCTAACACTTTTGGATCATCTATACGGAAAACTGCATCAAAGCCTTCTTCTGTTAGTTTGTGAGTGTAATCAGCAAAAAGTACAAGTGCAGCTAGGCCGGCACTTGCGATTGCATAACCTTTAGTAACAGCTTTTGTTGTGTTTCCAACGGCATCAAGTTCGTCTGTAATTTCGCGCACATCTTCTCCAAGTTCACTCATTTCAGCGATACCACCCGCATTATCTGTAATTGGACCGTATGCATCAATTGCTACTACGATACCTGTTAATGACAACATGGCCATCGCGGCTAAGGCAACACCATAAAGTCCAGCAAGTGCGAAAGCACCTAGCATACCAGCTACGATAAAGATAACGGGCATAGCTGTAGATCTCATTGAAACAGCTAGACCAGAAATTATGTTTGTTGCATGACCAGTTTCTGAAGCTTTTGCGATCTCTTTTACAGGCTTGAAGCTTGTAGAAGTGTAGTACTCAGTAATGACGAAAATCACACCAGTTAATACTATACCGATTACAATACTGAAGAAAATAGCAGTCCACTCTAATCCTAGTTCAGGAGCATAGTGTTTGCTCAAGAAATAGCTGGCGATCAAGGCTAAAACAGCAGATGCTGCTAACCCTTTGTAAAGAGCGCCCATAATATTTTTGCTTTTGCCTAGACGGATAAAGAACGTTCCGATTATTGAAGCGATAATTGAGATACCACCAATAATTAGAGGTAGTTCGACTGCCGCTTGGGCTTGATCGAACGTTAAATAACCTAGAACTACTGTTGCAACGGCTGTTACTGCATAAGTTTCAAATAGATCAGCGGCCATACCAGCACAGTCACCTACGTTGTCTCCCACGTTGTCAGCGATTACAGCAGGATTGCGTGGATCGTCTTCAGGAATACCTTGTTCAACTTTACCTACAAGGTCAGCTCCTACATCAGCGGCTTTTGTAAAGATTCCACCACCGATACGAGCAAATACTGAAATCAAACTACCACCAAAGGCTAGTCCAATTAGGGCTGTTATGTCTTTGAAGATATAGTAGAAGCCTGCTACTCCAAGTAGACCTAGACCAACTACTAGTAAGCCGGTTACAGATCCTCCATAAACAGCTACTTTTAAACCTTCTGCCATACCTTTTTTGGCAGCTTCTGCTGTTCTAACATTGGCTTTGACAGAAATTGTCATACCAAGATAGCCAGCTAGTCCAGAGAATACTGCGCCCACCAAGAAACCAATCCCTGTTTGAGGATTGAATAACCAAGTCAAAGCAGCGAATACCAAAACAGCAACTACCGCAATTGTTTTGTATTGGCGCGCAAGGTAAGCCTTGGCTCCTTCTTCAATTGCTTTTGCAATTTCTTGCATACGTTCCGACCCGGCTGGTTTTTTAATTATCCAAGCCATCAAAAACACACCATATACTATGGCGATAACTGCTGGCGCGAGAGCCAACCACATGGCGATATTGCCCATGATAAAACGTTAAAGATGTAAATTTGTTTTAGCGCAAGTTGAATAAACTACGCGACTGAACGGGAGTATAAGGAGAATAATACTATAATTCAATAGCTTCTCCTTTTAGCAACCAAGTTAGCGATTCTAAGACCTTAACTTTGACCAATTCGCCTACCAACTCTGGCTTTCCGGGAAACTCTGTTTTCTTAAAGTGTTCTGTTCGCCCTATGCATAGACCCCGTTCTGCATCAAACTCTTCTACTAGTACTTCAACCTCTTTTCCTACATATGTTGCGTGCTTACGTGCTGAAATTTCTATCAGTAAATCGTTTAGCATGTGCCATCGCTTTGCTTTTTCTTCTTTAGTAACGTCATCTGTCATTAATTTTTCAGCAGCGGTTCCGCGTCGTGGCGAAAAACGTGCGGTGAATGACATATCAAATTCTACTTCTTTAAATAGTTCATAGGTGTCGAGAAACTGCTCGTGTGTTTCGCCAGGGAACCCAACGATAATATCAGTAGACAAGGTACAATCTGGAATTTGCCTTTTTATTTCTTTAACAATTTCTAGGTAATCTTCGCGCGTGTAATTACGGTTCATTCTACGAAGAACCTCGTTATTGCCAGCTTGCACGGGCAAGTGAATATAAGGCATTAATGTACGGCTGTTGGCGATTGCTTCGATAACATCAGGTGTCATATCTTGTGGATGTGGCGAAGTAAAGCGCAAGCGCTTTAAATCTGGAATTGAGTCAATTTTTTTCATTAGTTGCACAAAAGGTGGCGTTTCATAATCAAACTGTCCAGAACGTTTATCCGCCCAAGAAAGACCGTAACTGTTCACGTTTTGGCCAAGCAATGTTATTTCTTTACAACCACCTTCTACCAGTTGTACACATTCTAGATAAATTTCGGAAAGCGGGCGACTTACTTCGCGTCCACGGGTAAAGGGCACGATGCAGTAGGTGCAGAACTTATCGCAGCCTGTCATTATCGGAACAAAGGCTTGAAATTTGTTTGTATACCTTGGGTTGATGTTAAAGTAATTTTTTAGCTCCGCCTCATCAATTTCGCGCATGGCTAACTCAGGATTTGCTTCTTTTAATAGCTCAGACAAATTGGGTAGGTCTTCGATGCGGAATACAAGATCTAAATTTTCAAGTGTGTTTAGTAGTTTGTCCTTTTCCTCACTGTTTTTTGTTGAAGAGACCCTGGTCATACAGCCTGTTATGGCGACTAAGAGGTTTTTATTTTCTACCTTTAATTTTCTAACTTGTTTCATCATACCAAATACTCGATCTTCCGCATGTTGCCGCACCGAGCAGGTGTTAAAAACAATTAAATCGTCCGCTTTTAAGACTGTATTATCTGGATGATCTTGAACTTTATAGCCCAAATTTTCGAGCGTAGAAGCCAACCGTTCCGAGTCGGACTTGTTCATTTGGCAACCGAATGTGACGATTGAACAACTTAGTTGTGACATAATTGCGGGGTTTGCGGCGAGATTTTAGCGTTTCTAGCGACCCATGTAAAGGGTGTCTGCCTTGCTAATGTAGTCCCGGGATTACTTTTTGAGCATGTAAACTCTTGACTTATTATAAATTATGCTATAATATTATGTGTTAACAATATAAAAATTGATTTCGGCAAATGATTGTAAACGAACAAGGAAAAACCACGATTGTAGCGATGATTGCATTGTTCTTTGCCGCTCTATTTTTTCTGCTTGCAACACAAGATGACGTGCAAACTCGCGCAGCCCAAGCAAATACTCAGCAGCTGCACGAATTTAAGGGCGTAACAGGTGAATTTAGCCTTTCACAACAAAACTAACTAGTTTTTTCGGTACAAAGATGGTTTTTACAATCTCTTTACCTTCAAGTTGTGATGCGACTTTTGGTAGTTTAAGTGCAATTTCAAGAGCTTCAGCTTCAGTTAATTCAGGTAAGGCTGTAAATTCGTCGCGCAACTTACCGTTGATTTGGACTACGTAAGTTAAACTGCTTGTAACTAACTTGCTTGCATCAGCAGTAGGCCAATCTTGTTCAAAAACTGAGTCTGTGTGACCGGCATGATGCCAAAGCTCTTCGGCAAAATGTGGCGCCATTGGAGATAATAGCTTAATTATTGTGTCGCGAATTTCGCTAGACAGCTCAGGTTTTTTGTTAATAGCATTTGTTAACTCCATTAATGCGGCAATTGCAGTATTGTATTGCATATTTTCAAGATCGGCGGTCACTTTGGCGATTGTTTTATGTAGTTCTGCAGTTAAATCTGTTAGATCGTCTGCTTTGTCGTTGATTTTAGCTGTAGTTAGAGCTTTATATAAACGCTGCTGGAAGCGTGCGATCCCGGTAATTCCCTTATCACTCCAGTCCCCTCCTTCGGTAAATGGTCCCATAAACATTAAGTACATGCGGAAAACGTCGCTACCGTACTTCTCAACAAATTGATCAGGACTAACTACGTTTCCTTTGGATTTACTCATTTTTGCACCATCTTTGGTTATCATTCCTTGGTGAACGAGTTTTTTAAATGGTTCTTTGGTTGGTGCAATTCCTAAATCGTGCAGAGCCATATTGACGAAACGAGCATACAGAAGATGCATACAAGCATGTTCTGGACCACCAATGTACATATCTACCTGCATCCATTTAGCAGCCATTTTGTCACAGATTGCATCTTTGTTTAATGCGTCTGGGTAGCGCAAATAATACCAACTAGAACACATAAAAGTATCCATTGTATCGAATTCCGGTCTCCATCCTTCACCAAAGATTTTTTCAGTACGTTCAATAAACTCTTTAGATTGTGCCAATGGTGAAGTTCCTGTTGGCTTAAATTCCACGTCTGTTGGTAGCATCCAAGGTAAATGCTCTTCTGGTACAGCGTGTGCATTGCCTTGAGGATCGTATACGATTGGAATTGGAGCTCCCCAATAGCGTTGGCGGGAGATTAGCCAATCTCGAAGTTTGTAGTTTACCTTGCGCTCACCTTTTTTGTTTTCTTCAAGCCAGTTTAGCATTTTAGCAATTGCTTCTTTTGTGGCTAATCCATCCAAAAACTCTGAATTACAAGCAATTCCGTATTCGGTATAGGCTTCCTTATTTATATCGATATCACTCGCATCTGCTGGTTTAACGACTTGCTTGATAGGTAAGTTGTATTTTGTGGCAAACTGGTGATCTCGTTCATCATGACCAGGTGTAGCCATTACAATGCCTGTGCCATAATGCACTAGTGCAAAATCGGCAATCCATACTGGAATCTCTTGTTTTGTTGCTGGATTAATAACGTAACTACCTGTAAATACGCCGGTTTTTGGACGTTCGGCATTTGTACGGTCAATTTCGCTAGTTGTCATAGCTGTCTGGATGTAAGCGCTTACTTCGGTTTCTTGCTCTGCTGTTGTTAGCTCTTTGACCATTGGATGTTCAGGTGCCATCACTACAAATGTTGTGCCAAACAAAGTATCGGGGCGTGTTGTGTAAACTCGAAGGTGTTTACTTGGGTTGTTAGCAACTTCAAAGTCAATTTCCGCGCCTTCGCTGCGTCCGATCCAATGTTTTTGCATTAGTTTGGTTTTTTCAGGCCAATCTAGCTGGCTATGATCTAGTAGGTCTTCGGCATAGTCGGTAATGCGGAAAAACCATTGTTCTAGGTCTTTTTTGGTGACTTCATTTTTACAGCGTTCACAAGCACCATCAACTACCTGTTCGTTTGCCAACACGGTTTGGCAGCTTGGACACCAGTTTACTAGCGCTTTTTTCTTATATGCTAAGCCTTTTTCGTATAATTTTAGAAAAATTAGTTGTGTCCACTGATAATAATCAGGTTCTGATGTTACTACTTCGTAATCCCAATGCCACATTGCGCCCATGGCAGAAAGTTGTTTGCGCATTGTATCTATGTTGCCCATTGTACTTTCGCGCGGTGGCACACCTGTTTTAATTGCGTGATTTTCGGCAGGTAGGCCAAAACTATCGAACCCAAGCGGCTGGAACACGTTGTAGCCACGCATTTTCATAAACCTCCCCCATGAATCAACTGGTGCATAGTTGTACCAATGCCCAATATGTAACTTGTCACCGGATGGGTACGGAAACATTGTGAGGTTGTAGTATTTAGGTTTACTGTCGTCTTCGAGACTGATGTCATAGGTTTTATTATCGCGCCACCATTGTTGCCAATAGGCTTCTCTACTGCTTGGATCGTAATTCATATTGAGTTTTTTAGAATTTTGAAGAGGATCGCTGATAGTTTAGCGACTGGTAAGGTTGAGGGAAAGAGAAAAATTTGCACAATTACCTCCTACGCCTAAATGAAGCTAGGAGCATAGTTAATGCTGTCAAAATTAATGTCCCGTTTGGCTTAGCCGGCTCTGTTTGGCAGCCTTCAGGATCTTTTCCTTTATTGACTGGCTTATCCCCTACTTCGGGTTCGGGCTGTTGATCTGGTGTATCGGGAATGGCTTGATCTGGTTCAATTGCTGGTGTGTCATCTGGTATGTCTGGCTGGGTATCGATATCTGAAGTGTCGGAAGGAGTGTCCAAAATTTCAGTGTCTGGTTCATCTTCTATTCCAGAATCTTGTTCAATGTGATTTCTGCAAGCTTCCTCGATTTGTTGGTCTAAAAAGGTGTCAGTTGGGCAAATCCACCCTAATTCTGTGCAAACATGCTGTAATGTAAATGTAAGTTCTAAATTTGTATCGGCACACTCGATTGTGATTTGGCCGCATGTTACAGAAGGCGGTTCTCCACAGTCGGGTAAACAAACATCGGGATGTGCTAAAGTTTTGGTACAACTTATTTCACCGGTTTGAGGATCACAAAATGTGATGGTTGAGCAAGCTGGATCTATCGGGCAGCTACTTCCGGCCTGATTTTCTAGACAAAAAGCGGCAAAAGGTGGTAACTCAGGGCAGGGTATTGGCTCGCAAGTTAAATTTGTCTCTTCACTGCAAACATATTCGCCTATTTGTGCTGTCCCATCAGGGCATAATACTGAAGGTATTGGCTCACAAGACTGACTTTGTTGATGCTCGCAGTTGGGTTGCTCTACGACTGGTGTGAGAGCAATGCAAGTAGATAAAGCCGCCGGAGATTGAGTTCGGCTATTAACAACTAGCCAGATTTGCTCATTAAACTGCTTAATTCCGCTAACACTTAGTTCGTCAGGAATTTGCCCGGCCAATTGCTCTAAATCAACCTCAATGTCACTCAAACGCGTAAATGTTGGAACCCCGGTTACATCTTCGGTTATTTGATAAACAGCCAAATAAGGGATAAATCCATAAACATC
>CAYLRB010000008.1:17586-32554 GCA_964386265.1 uncultured Candidatus Peribacteria bacterium
CAGCAACTGTTTGTTACTTAAGTTAAGTCGATTTTTATGTTCTAAGCTGTCTAATTGTTTCATAGTCTACTTTTTGTAAAAAAAGCGGGGCAAAGGCTGATCCGAAATTAATTGATACTCCAAATCAGCGTTATAGCTTATGTTTTGCAGATAAAGTTCAAGATCGGCTTCAGCGTATTTAGGGTAAATTTCTAAGTCAAAAAGACCTAGCTGCTGTAAACCTTGATCCAAAACCAACTGATCAGTTTGCAGATCGCGTGTAATTTTACCTCCAAAAAAGACCTTACCAAGCTGAACAAGTGATAACTCGGCTGGGATTTTTGACAACAATAACTGTTCAGTCAACTCTGAGTTATTTGGGGCACGACATACATCTCTTTGTAAACACTGATTAAAAATGTCATTAAGTAGATTGTCTTCACCATAAAATCGCCCTCTACTTACACCAAAGCTGCGGATTCCCTCATCACTATCGACTTTCAACTCCCAAAAAGCCAAATTGCGGCTACTATCTACACCATTACGGAGATCTTGGGCACTGTAACCATAGCCTTTGCTACTAAGCTGCTCGATCCGCTCTTCCTCACTGCACCAAGCTTGACGGTTTGGACAAGCAGGTCGCAATCTAAGCGTCAGAGTTTGAAAGCGGTTTTCTGGAGCAGCCAAATTTTTTCCCAACTGGTTGATTGGTATACTTGCAAACTTATTTGCCTCTAAGCGTCCCCAATAACAGGGATGATCAAGGGGGTTAACCACTGTTTCATCAACTTTCTTAGCAATTTTATCAGTATTACAATCAAGGCCAAAATAAGGAGCATGCTTGGTTGTTAGTGGAGATGGATAAACAAAGTAGGCATTGTTCAGCTCCTCATCGCTGGCAAAATTTGCGCAAATTTGGGCTAGATTTTCGCGCTCAGCAATTTGGTTTGATTCATCTAAGCGCGTTAATCTTTCTGATTCCACATCGGCTGGCGTTCCTAAGTCATTAGCTAGATCATCGTTTGGTATAGGGCAACCCGTTGTTCGCCAAACTAATGTTTCTTCACTTTGTGTTCCGCCATTAATACTAATATAGGCAAAATAATTCTCCCATGGTGCTAGTTCAGAGTTAACTACTTCGTGATTACGAGCTAATCCTTCAGCCTTTGTTTTTAAATTTTTCTGATCTAGGATATTCTTACTACCTTCTTGTGCACGTTTAAAATTGTTACGAGCTACAACTGTTACTTCTAGTAAGTTAACTGAAAAAACGATTATTAAAGTCGACAAAATGATACCGACTATTACTGCAAAGCCATTTTGAGTGCCTTTAAAAATCATACACCACTTTAAAAGTGTATAATTCTATTCTATTTTTGACTTATTGTCAAAATTTATTTAACTATTCGTCTTGCTCTTCTATTGTTTTTCTTATTATTTCCACCAAGTCATTTAAGTCTACACTTGATTTAATAACGTAGTGCTTGGCATTTAGGCCTGTGGTATCAGCTAATTTTTCTTCTGGAGGATAGTTGCTAAAGATGATAATTGGCAACTCTTGAAATTCAGGACGATCACGTAATTCATCAAGGATCTCGTCGCCACCCATTAATGGCAGTAGAAGATCTAATAACAAAAGATGTATTGGTTCTGTTTTTAATTTATCCAAAGCATCTATACCGTTACTAGCGGTAATTACTTCAAATCCCTCACCAAGTAATGTGAGTTTGATTGCTTTAAGCAATAGAGGATCATCCTCTACAACCAGAACTGTTTTGACACTGTCTATTGAAACCATATGTGATCTTTTTTATTCTGATCTACAAATTATAGCATATATTTCAAATAAACAAAATGGTTTTTGTTAAGAGGTTGTTTATATGCAAACTCTCACCTACGTCTACTCTTGTAGCGGTTCCGTAGTCACTGTTGTTTGAAGCTCCAAACTTAAATCTTGACGATTAAAAATTGATTTTAACTGTTCTGCTGGCTCAACTGTTAAAAGGATAGTTACTTGTGGTTGAATGCGGATGCTTGAGTCTAATTCGCTGAAGGCTAAATTTGGATCTTCCAATGGGCTAATGATAAACTGAACGTCCAAAATATTAGTTCGAAAAGGGCTTATTGGTAAAAAGTTGTCAAATACATCTCCTTCATTGTTATAGCTTGGTGTACGTCCGAGTTCCGGCTTGTTATCATCTATAAATGGGCAAGCGTAGTCAGCTGTACACGTGAAAAACTTGGTCAAATCTGATTGATTGTCTTGCGGATTGCCCAGCTCAATCATACTAAGAACGCGCTGTCCTGTTTCACTATCAATTTTTTTGAGTTTAATAATTGTTTTTTGAGATGTTGTTTGATCGATTAGGTAGAGCTCCTGATGGCTATGACTGTGTGCTAATGTAACTATTCCGCAAACTAATCCTGTACTAATTCGCTCTGCCGTTGTGATTGTTTGATAGTCTGGTGCGCAAATACTACTTATTGCGGCAATTGCCGCAGCTCCGAGTCCTTGTTGTTCAGCATAATCACTGTTTGGGTGTGTTCCGGTCGGCTCGTCTTGTGAAAACGTAACTGGCTGACTGTCTCCACAAGCTTCGTTTGGGAATCGCAAGAAATCACCTTCTGGCGTTTGGCAAAGTAAACCCTGTCCATCTGGACGAGCTTGAGGGTCTTCGGGCGGTAAGTCTTTTCCTCCATCAACAAACTGCCAAGCATAGAGATTGTGATTTATGCCATAACGCTTTTGATTCTCTGGTAAATTCGCTTGTACAACTGCGTTGCTAAAATACTCTTCGTAATCGATTCTGTTAGCGTGTATTAATTCGGTTAATCTAAGCATTATGAATCTAGCATCTTCCATTAATGCGTTTTCGATTGCAGATTGTTGACTTGCTCGATAGTTAGTTAAAAAAATGTTACTACTTAAAACTAGCACAATACTCAAAATGGAAACTGATATAAGGATTTCAACTAAGGTAAACGCTCTGTTCTTGGCTATCATAGGTTTCCTGTTAAAATATTCTCACGATTTGCTGTAACAGTCTTGTTTATTTGGCGCAACCTCCTACCTTCGTACCATTGCACCGAAACGCTTATATCTACTTCGTTTAAAACTTGGTCAACGTTGTTCTGTGAAGGCGTAAAAGTTACTGACCGATAAAATGGTGATGCTGTAGTGTTGTTTGCTTGTTGATAATCGTAATACTCTGTTGTTGCAAGTGGGCTTTGTGGATCGGATGTAATTTTTTTGCGATACAGATGATAAAACTCATTTCCGGGCCTTTCTTGACTTAAATCTAATTCAGAAGCTGGTTCGGAGAGTTGCCAATGCAGATTTGGTTCTTGATAGTTTCTCTGCAAACGACCATGTACTGGTGGTGATTCAAGCGTTGGAATAATTTCATTGCCAATACAGTTTTCCGCAAATTCAACATTCTGAGTGTAGACAATCCAACAATCTTCAGCATTTTCCGCGCCATAGAGTAGTATATTTGTATAGATCAGATTCTGCGCTGCATCTAACGCTTCATTTGCCAAATTTTCAGCTAATAAGTTATTCCTATTTCCGCCTGTTGTATCTGTAGAGCCAGCCAATAAATTTGCCGCCATTGTTATAGAAACAGCAAGCACAAGTAGCATTACGACAATTTCCGTTAGTGTGAAGGCAGGTTTTTTGGTAATTTTCACAATCTTGACTTAAAGAATTTGACTAATGGGATTTTGGGTCAACTCTGGTATGCAACTGCGATGCTGAATTGAAATTACGCCGTGCGGCGACTGTTCAAGGATTTGCTCCCTTGTTTCGGCTGCATCTGAGGCAGCAGTTATTTGAATGAACGAGGCTGGTGTTAAAGTTGCTGTTGTTGCCCCAGCATATAATTGGCAGCTAAACTTCCGGAGTGGGAAATAGATAATTACAATATCTTTTTCCTGTATTAGAGGTGGTGTATATGTTGCTGATTCAGATTCAATTTTTGCAAACGGTTCGATAAAAACTGCAAACTGATCTGAGGCTGCAAGATCGGTCTCCTTTATCAGTTCTTGATTATCATTTGCTTGGTCATATTGCTCGTTGCCATTTAAATCTATGAAGCTGGAAAATTTATTAAGTTGTTGATCGTATTGCAATCCATAGCCGAATATAAGCTGATCTTCTTGATTTAAAGCTAAGCTTCTTAATTCTTGTAGTTGGAAAACTAGGCTTTGTACATTGGCTTGAAAAAGTGCCTGTCTTTGCCCATTTACTGTGGAACCTGCTATCATTGCCGTAACAACACTCATTATTGTTATTACAATCAAAAGCTCAATTAGCGAAAAACCTGTGGAAGATTGTGCTTTGATACTTTTAAACATATTTTTGAAGCTGCAATACTAGAAAGTTGCAAACTCAAGTTAACGCGAAAAATCTGAAGGTGCAACTATGCAGGTAAATTCTCCTTTTAATTTTGGTGACTGCTTTGCGATTTGTGTTACTGTTCCACGATAAATTGTTTCAAACTGTTTGGTCAATTCGCGTGCTAAGCACATTTGCCGATCCCCCATGCCAAATTCGATTAGTTGATTAAGCGTTTTTTCTAAGCGATGAACTGACTCATAAAACACTATTGTGTAGTCGCTATCTGCCATTTTTGTAAAAAGTGTTTGCCTACCTTTTTTTACTGGCAAAAAGCCCAAAAACAAGAAATTATGGGTCGGAAAACCACATACAGATAAAGCAGTTACAACTGCCGCCGCCCCTGGTATTGGAACAATTTCTACAGTTGGTAGCTCAGTTAACACGGCTTGTATTAACTGATAACCGGGGTCGCAAATTCCTGGTGTTCCTGCGTCTGAAATTAGTGCAACGCTTTTTCCTTCACGTAGAGCGTTTAAAAGTTTTTCCACTTTTGGCGCTCCGCTGTGACTGTGAAAGCTAATTAAGGGTGTAGTGATCTCGTAATGTTTGCATAAAATTCCGCTGGTTCTTGTATCTTCCGCGGCAATTAAATCAACATTTTTTAATGTTTCAATAGCACGAAAAGTCATGTCCTGCAGATTTCCAATTGGTGTAGCGACAATGTAAAGCATGCTGTTGTATTATTAGCGATGGTAACTTGAGCGCTTCTTACTTGGAACAGCTTTTGCGTAGTGTAATAGTAAAAATCCAACTATCATAGTCAGCCACCATGGGAAGATTGGCATGATCCAAAATATCATCGTGAGTAACAAACAACAGTAGCCCAGATAACGAGCTAATTCTTGCATGAATGGTTTTTCGTTCATAGTTTTGAGAGTTGTGACAATAATTTCCCTTAGCTTATCACCCTTTTTTAGGAATGCAAATATTAGGTTCTTTAAGATACTGTGGCTCAATTGGCCAACTGCTGTTTACAGATTTTTCGACTAACTGTTCAAAATTTTCAATATTGTAATGGTCTAGTTCGCTTTCTTCTGTTATAACTGTGCAATCTTGAGGCAAATAGCCTTGTAGTTTAGTCTTTTCAACTAGTTCATATTTGCCGACTTTTGGATTGTAAAATTGGTAAAATTGACCGCCGCCATTTAAGACTACAACGTAGTTTTCGTTTTCTTCCTTGTTAATTCGAGCAAGCAGATAGTTTGCGGTGTCTATAGTTTTTAGCCCCACATTCAACTCTTGAACTAAGGTATTTGCAAATGATGTTGCTAGTCTTAAAGCCATAAAACCGCCCGGACCAATTACAACAATTAATTCACCAAGATCTGCCCATTTTATGTTTGCCTCCAAAAGTAATTCTTTTGCCTTTGGCAATAAATGCTCAAGCCCATTACGTATATCGTTCCAGCGGCGGGTATAAAGCTTACCATTTGCCAGTAAAACCAGCTCTGAACTGGGAGTCGCTGTGTTAATTAAAAGTTTATTCATTTAATTTGACTTAAAGCTCTTCTTTTTTGATTTGTACTTTTCGTAGTTGATCGACCGCCTTTTCTAGCAGTATGATATTTTCTGATAATTCAGCTTGTGGCATTGAGTCCAAACGATTTACACAAGCCATGATTGCCCACAAAGCGTTTGCAATATATTGAGGTGCTTTACGTTGAGTTAAAAGTTTTTCCAACTCTTGTTTTAGCTCAGTTAATTGAGCATTTCCACCTGTACTTTGATTGCTACCTACAAGTGGCGAAGTGCTTTCATCATGTGGTTCGTGCGGGAGTTGACGCATGCTAGTTGATTAAATATTTATTAACGTTTTTCAATTTTTACACCTTTGTAGAAGTACTGAATGATTTTTTTATAGTCATATCCTTCTTCTTCAGCTAATACACGGCCGCCACAGCCTGATAAGCCTACGCCATGCCCTGCCGCTAAGCCATCTGCGCCACCTGGATCTTTTACTGATTGCAAGTATGGCGCAAAATCCCAGCCCCATTTGTCTTTTCCGCTTATTGTTTGACCATTACTACAACTAAAGTATGGCGTAATAACCAGTTTACCCTCGTAAGTTACAACTTCATTGATAACTTCGTCTAGATATTTGGTAACATTTGGTGAACGAAGTTCAAACCCATAACCTCGGTACTTTTGGAAGCTATCTGGGTTATCGTTAGCTGAATATGGTTTGCCCGGATATTTTGGTTTAGCAAATTGTAGAGCGCTAGTGTCTTGACCTGCATTTACTACATTGTAAACCTCGCGGTGCATAGCTGCATATGTTCTTGATAAGATCATTAGAGTCTTGATCATTTCTCCAGAAGAGTTGTTTGAAACCTCTGCAATTCCACGTAGATACTGATACATTGGTAGCTCATTTATAACAATAAGTTTACCTTCATCTAAACGAAACTCCGCGACACCACGGAAAGTATTGTCATTTAGGCTTGGATTCCAACCTGGACGTTGTTCGTACTCTACAATTTCAAAAACACCTAGGTCGGCGTAGTATGGCTCTAATCTAACAATTTTTCCGGATCTCTTAACGCCGTTCACATCAATTTGTACACCGTCAGTCTGCTGGACAACTTTAATACTGTCTAATTGATTTACTAAACGCTGACGTTGGCCATCAACAAACAGGCTATAACTACTGTTTAACTTGATTGTCTGTTGGGCAAGGTTTACATAGCTTAAATGAACACGGATAGGTTCGCTATCAACTCCACTTGTTGGAACTACAGCTTTATTAGGGTTACTTAACCTTTGCGCATTTGTAATTCTTTGCTTTTGAGCATTGAGCAAGCTACCGTTTCCAGTTGGTGTTTGCGGATTTTGAGAATTTTGTGGTTGTTCTGGTACTGAATTGTTTTGAAAATTAAAGCTAACTGCCGGCCCTGATGCCCAGTTAAAACCATTAATTACCGGCCTCCAAGCTTCAGAATAACTGCCGCTAATTTTAGGAATGTTAATTGGGACTTTTAGTGTCACTGTCTCGCCGGGGTCAACTTCTTGATCAAACTGCAAAATTCTTCCTGATGAAATAGGTTCTGAAGCAAATTTGGAAGCCTGATCACGCGGTTCATCAACACCTAATTGCACTCTTTCATCCCATGTGAAATTGCCATCATTTTTTAATGTAATTGATGCTGATTTTGCTTGTGAATCGTTTGTAAATCTAAAAGTTGGTGTATTGAGTAAGCTGTATTCAAAATCTGCCTCAACTGATACTGGAAGTAAAATTTGGTCAATATCGGAATACACTCCATTAATAACAGGTGTTAGTAAGACCGGCACAAAACCGTTGGCAATTTCCCCCTGCAACTCAACTGTTACTGTTGCCGAGGCTCCAGCTTTAATTGGGAGTTTTGAAGATTTGGCAATAATTTCTCGTTCACTGTTTAGGAATGTTATGGCATTTTCGTATTGCCAGTAGTCTGGGAAAACGAAGTGGAAATTTTTCCAATCGGTTTTACTGATATTTTTGATTTTCAACTCTATTGTCTCTTTTTCGCCCGGTTTAAGATTAACAAAATCGATATCAGTATTTAGGTTTTCTAGCTGACTATTAACGGTAGAGTTTGTGTTTAATATTTTGGAAGTAATTTTGCGAACTGCAGGTAGTAATGCGTACATATTTTTACCAGGACAAGCCGTTTTACCTACATCACGGTGACCGCTTAAGACATCTTCAGTTGTCCCGTTTGCTGTATATGTATCATTAATATCTAAGTCATAGTTACTAGCAACACTGATAATTGAACGCATTAAAGCATCTAATTGTGTAGAGCTTGGAACATCTATTTCAAAATTTCCAATCATTGCAATACCAAATGTTTCGTAGTTATAACCTCGAGCATGAGCACCTGCTACATCGAATCCACCTGCCCGCCCTTCAAAAACTTGGCCATTTGGAGCTACTAAAATATTATAGCCAATATCTCCCCAACCTCTTGTATTTGTGTGATACTCGTAAATAGCATTAACAATTGGACTAAAATCGTCTACATCGTCAGCGGCAGCAGTTACAGTATGGTGTACTACAATCCCCTTGGTTTCTTTGCGAAATTCATATGGCCAAAGTAGATCATTACCATCTTCTTGATCAATAATTTTACGGATACGGCTATCGCTACCACTTGCGGTATCTTTGTCTGGGTTATCATCAGTTGAATTGTTGTCACTAAAATCATAACGCAAATACTCATTTGCGCCCCAAGCAGAGCGTGGGATCAAAGCAGCATCTAAAAAGCTTGTGTCGGCGGTGGCAACCAAATTCCCAGCGTTAAGACGTACCGGTCTTTGACTTGGTGGTCTTACAGTTGCGCCCCCCAATGTTTCAAACGTAAAGTCAGATAGTTCATAACTGTGCTCATCATGTTCGTCATTTTCGTCTAAAATTTGAACTTGATATGATGTTGCTGGAGCTGTTAACACTAGAGCTTCTGGGTGGACTAGTTGCTCAGTTCCTTCTGGGCTATCGTAACCGGGCTCAATTATGACCCACTCGCTCCATTCCTGTGTTTTTTGAACAAAAAATCTTAATTTTACTAAATCTTCGAGCTCATGCTCATTTAATTTATTGGCAGACTCTGGGTATTTAACGACTAAACCACTAAAAACTTTGTCAGCCTTTATGGGCTTGGACTTTGCGTATGTAAGATTTTCATGTTCGTGTTCAAACTGGTGCTCAGGTGCATTAGTTTGAGCTAATAAAGAATTTGTCGCCGGTGCAATAAAGATCAATGCGCCGATCAAAAAACTGGCTATTAGCCGACAAATTTTGTTTTTTTCCATGTTTTTGTATTATACGATTGCAAAACTAGCCAATAAATTCATTGAACTTTTGCATAAGTGCATCTTTTGATTGAAAACCAGTGATTCGAGTTACTTCTTGTCCATCCTTCAATAGTATCAAGGTTGGAATTGAAACAACACTGTAACGACCTGCTGCTTCTGGGCTTTCATCAACGTTGATTTTAACAAATTTAATTTTACCACTGTACTCTGGTTCAACTTGTTCAAGAATTGGAATTAGCATTTTGCAAGGCCCGCACCAATCAGCAAAAAAGTCTACTAGTACCATTCCATTAGCTGTTTCTGCTGCAAAGTTTGCATCTGTAATGATTTGCATTTTGATAATTTTTAAATATTTGTGTTGCTTAAATTACGCCTTTTTTGTCAAGAAGGCTAGATTAAATTGTCAATGTTTATAACAACAAAAAGTGATCCCGAGGTAACTTATTCTTACTATATTCAGGCTGCTGGTATTCGACCAGTTTTGCTTTTATATTCCTGAATAAACTGTTCATACTCTTGCGCCGCCGCTTGATCGTTAATCAGCTTATTACTGTTTAAACGACTTTGAACTTCCTCAGAAAGTAGCTCGCTATTCCCATCCCCATTAACTACGTTTGTAGCAGCGTACAATGGAGCGACATTATTTACATTTGGGTGTAGAGTTTTCGGTTGTGCAGCTTGTTGGTCGATAACTTTAACACCATATTTCGTTGCTAACATTGGTGCAAAATATTGATTGTAATAGCGAACTGCTTTTTGATCAGCTTCTGATTGCTGCGGAGGATCTGGCCAATTCACTAACACTACGTTGCCACGACCAAAAACTTTTGTTAACTCAGCGATAATATGTTCGATATTGCCTAAGTTTTTCCAATAATTGTTGTTTATCTCGCCGTTTGTTGCGCGACTGTTGTTAATTCCACCACAATAGATTGCGCGCTCAATTTTACCTGATTGTTTGTAGCCTTTAATTTGATCTAAATAATCATCAACAACTTTGCGATGTTGATTGGAATTTGTGCCTCCAACTGCATAACTATGCTGATTTTTGCCTGCAGCGTCAGTATTTTTATAACCTTTATGCTCTGCGATTGAGCTATGTGGTTCAAGGTTTGGGTCTTGATGGAAAAAATTAAATTTTTTCGCAACTTGAGTGGTATTTGAATCGCCAATGATTAAGCATTTTTCGCCAGCTACACTGTGTAAAAACTTGTTTGGTGTATTTTTTATATTTTCAATCACCTGTGCCGAGCTTGGGTACTCGTTTTCAGCTAATTCCAAAGCATTTGCCAGTGCTTCATTTGATGGTTTGTTTTGTTTATCTGTGCTAGAATTAGCACTTTTTTGATCATTTTTCACTTCGGCAGTGCCATCTTGGATTTTTGCTAGTAAGCCAAGATCTTGCAGAAATTTTGTTATTCTTGTTATTAGTTCATTGAAAAGCTTAGGTAAGTCTTTTTCCAAACTGTTTAGCAAATCTGCAGTACCCTCTTTTGTAGCTTCAGCAGGCGCATTTTGAGCTGGTGGTTCCTGCTCTTTGCTTGTTTGCTTTTGAACTTCTGGTCCGGCCATAAAGTAGGTTCAAGATATCTGCTTATTATAGCATAGATTTTTGCCAGAAGGAAATACTTAACTGCAATGAATACACAGCAGCGCTATTGACAAAACTTCCTAATCCCGGATAATGAACCCTGAGTAACTTTCTTCGTTAATGTCATTAGAAGCACCTAATAATAATATTGAACAAGCACCTCCTGAGGATAGAGAGCCCGATAATGGAGCAAATAAAATAATTGAAGAAATTAGGGGTTTGTATTTTGGTGGGCGTACTGATATAATAGCCTTTTTTTTAAGAAATGCAACGTCATGGCTTACTGATAAGGTGACTGAGAAATACTACGAAAATTTTGCCAAAATAAAACTTTCAAAGGTGCCACTAGAAGAAATAGATTCAATGGGAATGCAGGCTATGGCCTTGTTAGCTCTCAGAGACCGTTTCGCTGCAACCCCTGATTTACATGAAGGCTGCGACTGGAGTAGAGTTGAAGCTGCACTTATTGAAAATCCCGCCGCACTTACTTCACTTGTAAACATGGAACTGGCGGGACACGAGCCTAATGTATATAACTTTGATGAAAAAGGTTTTGACATTGGCACATGCAGCCCCGAATCACCATTAAGTGGCCGAAACTGTGTATATGATGAAGCAGCCGTACAATATTTAGGCGAACATTATCCTAGTGCACAGTTTAACGGCAATGCGGTTGAACAGGCAAATGCAATGGGAATTAGCTTATTGACAGAAGAACAATACAGAAAAATTCAATCTACCAGACAATTTGACACAGTGAGCTGGAGTTGGCTAGCAACTCCTCAAGAGACCCGAAATACCGGCTATGCGCTCCATGGTCGCCGTTATGACTCTGGGGTTCGCGTGTATCAGCTTAATGCTCTCGATCGCTACGGTTCTGTGGCGTGGCGCGGCTCGCTAAGGGTTTCATGGACAACATAGATTAGCGTTCCTGCCTAGCAAACTTAACATATGCTTTGCAGCTGCCACAATCGACTCTTATCGGTCCATTTGGTGTTTTGCGAGATAAAACGCCTGAAGTTGTCACACCACATTTGCCACAAGTAAACTTTGTTTCGCTTAATAAAGTTCTCAGTTCGTTTTGGTCTGTGTTTAGCTCAAAAGCGGGTTGAAAGCTTTGCTGCACCGGTGGCGATTCAAAAATTTTAGGTGCAACAGCTCGACTTTTGTAACCAGACTTTCCTTTTATTGCAGCTCCTCTGGCTAGATCGTCTACAAGTTCGTTCCATTTGTGACCTACGTGCGCCTTTGTCCAAGCAAAATGTGGCCTGCGTGCTAATTTACTAAGTTGCTGATCTAATTCTAACCAAAGGTCTTGATTGGCATTTTTCTTCCAGTTTTTTGTTAGCGTGTTGATGAGTAAGCGCGAATCCGAAATAAGTTCAATTTCAGCTTGTGGATTTTTGTCAGCTACAAAGCGCAAGGCTTCGATCATTGCTTTTAGTTCCATGCGATTGTTAGTTGTAGGGTTTTCTGCTCCTGCGAGTTTAGTTAAAAGTTCACCAGTGGGAGAAATTATGGCGTATCCCCAGCCCCCTGCTCCGGGATTTCCGAGGCAACTACCGTCTGTATAAATTTGCAGTTTTGTCATATTTATTTTTCTTTTATATCTTGTGGGTAGTCGTAAGGTCCGTACAATATTGGCCCAACTGCAAGGTCAAAACTCTCTATAAAATAGTGATTTTTGCAGCCAATAAGTAATCTTGATGGGTCTCCGCAACCGACAACATTTTTTTCGCAAACAATTCTTTTTTCTGGATAAGACCAAGCAACATAGTTTGGTGGCCGATTACTGTCTACGCAGGTTATTGTGTACCTTGACTGGCTGTCCGAGAAATCTGGATAATTTGCAATTTCTTGATAATCTTGAAAGAAATTATCAACATTCGCACCAACTAAAGGTTCCGCATCTAAAGATTGATCGAAATCTAGCTTGGGATCATTTTTAAGCTGTTCGAGAATTTTAGTATCCAACTGAGTTTTACTTGCTTGATATTCACGTTCATGGACTTTTTTGTAATATTCGTAGTCAAAACGGTATTCTACAAAATAATATACAACCCCTCCAATAACTGATAACCCCAATATTACAAATAGTATTGAGCGAATTTTTTTAGTAATTTTCATAGCTTTTATTGTTTGTAATCAATCTGACTCTGAATAATAATGAGATAAATTTAAGCAGCTCATCAATGATACAGATTGTAGTTCCCATTAGACCAAAATCGTTGACGGACGGCAAGCTGCTTTTGGAGGCAGCCCACGCGGCGGCACCTGATTTTATCGAGATTTGGTGCGATTTACTTAAGGAAAATGAAGCTACAGCTTTAATTGAAGAAAGCGACTTGCCGATCATTGCGAACCTCAAAGATCAAACTGAACAGGGTGAATTTTCGGGTACAGAAGTTGCGCGACGAGAGCGACTAGTAAAATTAAGTGCGTGTAAAAATATAGCGTATATTGATCTACCGTGGCATTTAATTGATGAACAAATATTGTCGGAAATAAAATCTCCCATCATCGCCTCTTATCATAATTTTTTAAATACACCAGCGGCGGACGATCTAATTAAAATGGTTAACAAACTACCCTTAGCCAAAATTGATCTTATTAAAATTGCTACAATGGTGAACTTAGAAAGCCAAACTGTCGATCTAAACAGTCTTGCCGAAGTGGCTAACTATAAACCTATCTCCGAAAAACTTGTGCTACTTGGCATGGGTGAAGCCGGTATAGAAACTCGACTTAAAGCTGACAAATGGGGTTCTAAGTTGACTTTTGCCGCTTTAGACCGTAAAAATACAACAGCTCCTGGTCAAGTTACCGTTGAAGAATTACGCGCTTATTGGAGTTTGAGAGTGTTGAAAAAGTAGCATCTAGGTTGTTAAAAAGTAAAAAGCAGCTCATCGTACGTTATAGTACGCCTCGCTTTACTTTTTACTTTTTGCCTACTATCTGCTACCTTTTGAACACTCTTAAGTTAGTTGAATAAAATCTGATTATGTAGTAAATCTGTTATAAATATTTTTTATTCAACACCCTAGAGTTTAAGAACCTAATTTATACTATTTTACTTAGATTATGACATTACAAATTGGAATCGTTGGTCTACCGAATGTAGGAAAATCTTCTTTGTTTAACGCTTTGACAAAAACCAGAAGTGCGGAAGCGGCTAACTATCCGTTTTGTACGATCAACCCGAATGTTGGCGTTGTGGAAGTACCAGATAACCGCTTGGAAACACTAACAGAAATCGTAAAACCTGAGCGTGTTGTACCAACTATTATTGAGTTCGTAGATATTGCCGGCCTTGTTAAAGGTGCGTCAGAAGGTGAAGGCTTGGGTAATCAGTTTTTGGCTAATATTAGAGAATGTGATGCGATTGCGCAGGTTGTGCGCTTGTTTTCCGATGAAAATGTTACACATGTGCATGGCGGAGTTGACCCTTTAAATGATCGTGAAATTATTGAATTAGAGTTAATCTTGGCCGATTTACAGACAGTAGAGAAACGGTTTCAAAAAGCGCAAAGTGCTTCCAAATCCGGGCAAAAAGCAGCTGTAATTGAATTTGAGGTTATTTCACGACTTTATGAGCATCTTCAAGAAAACAAACTAGCGATTCATTTCGAACCCCAAAGTGATGATGAAAAACTGATTTTAAGAGGTTTGCATCTACTTACAAACAAGCCATTTATGTACGTTGTAAACGTTGACGAGAACGAAGTAGCAAAACTTGATCACGAGGAGATTGCCAAAAAACTGAACCTTCCAAGCGGTACATCTTTGGTAAAAGTCTCAGCAAAAATCGAGTCTGAGCTTATTGATTTAGATAAAGAAGAAGCGCAAATGTTTTTGGATGAACTAGGCCTTAAGGAAAGTGGCCTGAATCAGTTAATCCGTTCTGCTTATGCTACATTAAATTTGGAAACATATTTCACTGCAGGAGTAAAAGAGGTTCGCGCTTGGACAATTCCCAAAGGCGCAACAGCTCCGCAAGCAGCAGGTGTAATTCACACAGATTTTGAAAAAGGCTTCATTAAAGCTGACGTAATTGCCTATGACGACTTTGTAAAATTTGGCGGCGAAGCAGGGGCAAAAGAAGCGGGCAAACTAAGAATGGAAGGCAAGGAGTACATTGTAAAAGACGGCGACGTGATGCACTTCAAGTTTAACAACTAAGCGATGCTGGAAGATTTTTCCTCTAT
>CAYLRB010000009.1:0-8351 GCA_964386265.1 uncultured Candidatus Peribacteria bacterium
AAGTCACCAGAATACTCCTCTTCTACTTTTTTAAACAAAACTTCTTTTGCTTCTTCAGCAGAAAAACCCGCTATTTTAGCCAATTCTTCTTGTCGTTCTACCAGCAACATTTCAGCTTTTTGTTTTCTCTCTTTCAACTCATTAGCTTGCTTTTCCATCTGCTCTCTGCGTTGCTCTGCCTGTTCAATTTTCTGATCCAATTGCTCCTCCTTCTTTAAAAGTCGCTCTTCTTGCTTAGCTAAATCTTTCCGTTGTTCTTGTTCCTTATCTTTCAGTTCTCGTTCAACTACTTTCAACTCTCTCTCAGCTTGCTCAACCAACTTTTTTGCTTCTTGTTGAGCCTCAAGCAACATACGCTTTCTTTCTTCCACCAACGCATTACCTTGTCGTTCAAAAAGGAACGATCTAACCAAATACCCCAATAGTAACCCTAAAGCCAGGGTCAAGGCTGCAGCTAAAAAACCATTCATGATACCTAAACTTAAGAAATTAGAGAATGTGAAAGTCTAGGCAAAACTGAACAACTGAAAAGAAGATCACTAGCAAGGGCTTGAAGTGAAAGATGGTCAACGACATCACGAGTTCGATCTTTTAAGCAAAATTTCATATTTTTGTTTGTCCAATAATACCAAAACAACATTCAATACCCAACTTACAGTAAGCACTTATGACCCGCAATAGATTTTTACAATTTGATATTCGCGCACAAGCGCGAACTTTGCGATTCATATTCGCCAAAGGCCGAGCAGGTAAAATTGTGCTTCAACCAAATTTTTTCTAAAAAATTTTCGTACATTTGACGAACGTAGTGAGGAGCATGTAAAGAAAATTATTTAGAAAAAATTTACCTTTTCGCAACAACCCCTCTGCTAGAGTCGAACTCCAACTCTAACTCCTAAAGATATGAAGAAAATTAAAAAGTTACATCTAACAATAGTATTATCTGCTTTGCTGCTTATCTTCGCTGATCAAGAACCCAGTTCAGTATTAGCCCAAAATACACTTCAAAACGATGTACAAAATTTTTGCACAGAAATTGTAGACAATTATAGCAACGTAACAAAAGGCTTTCCGCAACTACTTATAAGTGAAATCTCAATAAATAGCGATAACGACTACTTAAAAATATTTATTCCACCTCAAGCATTACCAATCAATTTAAATGGCTGGCAGTTACAAGATGACAAAGTGTTTTTTACTTTTCCTGACCAGCTAATTGAAGACCAAACCGAAATACTTATCGAAAATACAGAAACCGACGAAAGCGATTTCTCAATGAACCATCAATTTACAAAAACAAGTGAAAATTTAAATCTAATCACCCCAAACAAAACAATATCTGACGCTATTTGTTGGCAAAATCAAACACCAACACAAGATGAAAAAACTGATCTAAACGAATTATTGCAAACAAAAGCATGGACCGGCAACTGCCTAGATAGCGAAACTATTGAAAAAGATTTCATTATAAAAAGAATAAACAGTTTTGATACAAACACAGATTCAGATTGGAATATAATAAATCCTGAACTTGATTTGGATTCAAATCCCCTTTCACCTTTAATTGCAGAGATACTACTAAGTAACAAAGATCAGATTTTGGCTACACCAGCAACTTTAAACTTTAGTGCATCCACAAAAAATTCCGCAGAGATTACAAATTATAGCTGGCTTCTTAACGATGAAGAAATTAGCACAGAACAAGAGCCTGACCCGATAACCTTAACCACACCCGGAAGCTACATTTTAACTTTAACTATAAACGATATTTACAATCGTCAAAGTAGTCATTCCATAACATTATTAGTAACAGGCGAAAATTCAAGCCCGCCCGATGAGGACCCAGTTAGTTCATCTGAAAAGCAAATGTGGCCGCACTTTGTAATTAAAAGCGCGCTACCAAACCCAATCGGAAGCGATACAAACAACGAAATTATTACCTTATTTTATAGTGGAACCGAGTCGTTAACAATTGAAAACTGGCAGTTAGATGACGAAGAAGGCGGCAGCAAACCATTTACAATCCCCACTCAAACTTTAGAGCCAAATAGTGAGCTTGTAATCAATAATCAAGAAAGCAAAATTAGCCTCAATAATGATGAAGACACTGTTAGACTTTTCAATCCGGACGGTGACATAAACTCAGAGCTTGCATATAAATCATCTAAAGAAGGCGAACCAATAGAAGCTTCTCAAAACAATATTGAAGAGTTACCAAATCAACAAGTAAGTCAAAAAACATCGGGCACTACAAAATCCTTAGTTAAGTCAAAAACCTACTTACCAGATACAAATCCAACAATAGCTATCACAGAATTACTACCTAATCCTAAAAGTGCAGACAAAGGTTTAGAGTGGCTTGAAGTTCAAAATTTGACATCAACCGCCAAAAGCTTACAAAATTGGCAACTACTAATAAACGATAAAAGCTATCGTATAGAGTTAGAAAATCCAATTCAACCCAAATCTTACGTTCAAATAAAATCCACAAACCCTAGTTTAAATCTTCCAAATTCAGAAGCAAAAATACAATTGATCAATCCCGACCAAAAGAGCTCATCAAACATTAGCTACACAAAAGCACCAGAGGAACAAAGCTACAGCAAAATTAGTAACAAATGGCAATGGACTAAAATAACCACGCCAGGAAAACAGAATCCCGAAATGCTAAACCTTATTGGAAAATTTCGCGTCGACCTATCGCTTTTAGTTGAAAATAAAATAAAAGTCTACAACCAACAACAAAGTTATTTAATCGAATATCAAACAGCACAATTAAAATCTGAACAAATTGAACAGCTCAAAGAGATCAAAGCAGAAGAGCAAGTTCAGTTAAACCTAACACTATTAAAATTAAGCAACAATTACCAGCTCATATCAGTAAAAGAGTTGAGCATTGCAGACAACAAATCCAGTTTATCTTGGACACTGATTATCTTTTTGCTTTTTAGTGGATTCGTCTTTTGCACAATTTTTTATCTCAAATTCAAGAATCCACTACTCTATGAACGCCTAAAAAGTAGTTTAATATCACATCTAAAAAGCCAAAAAATTAAACAAACTTAATAAAATATGTCAGTCAAAAAATCAAAAATAATGTATATTTTAAAGTCAAAAAGCCTAAAATAATTTCCGTACTATAACAACTAAACATGTTCAAGAAAACTCTAACAACCCTCCTAGTCTTATCAACTCTTTTGCTAAATCCAATAAACGCACTAGCTGAAAGCTCAAAGTACGATTTAACATTCAGCTTCAATCTTGAACAAGTAGATAAATCCGGCTATTTACAACTTTCAAACACATTAACAAACGTTCCCTCAAAATATCAAACTGGCGATGAACTAATTGCAAAAGAGTTAATAAACAAATGGCTACCTGCAATTACGAATTTTTCATTTTTCATGGACATCACAGAAACTGATGCAAATGCAATTATATTTGTAATTGAGTTTCAAGAAACAGACCAAGCTGAAGAATTTTCCAACTACATTGCGAGCATTGTTCCATTCACTGAAACTAATTTAGAAAGTACAAACAACGAAAGTTTAAAAGTTTATACATTTGATGAAGAGTATTTGGGAATCAATAAATCTAAAACAAAATTAGCCGTTGGAATAAGCAAAAATGAAAACATTAGTTCAAGTTTAGAAGAAGTTTTATCAACAAGTTCGTCCAAAAATTTCTTTGAGTTAGGTTTAAACCATTCAGCTTTTAACAGTTACAATAATGAACTCTTCTCCAAAACTGGCATTACAGAAAGTGTATTTACAGATTTTACGCATACAAAATCTACCACAAATAAAATAGCTAAAAATGAGTATGAAGAACTAAGCATAATGGATTTGTCAACTGAAGGATTAGAAAACCAAAGCAAGTTTGCGTTTAAACCAGAGCTCCCTAAATTGCTAAACGGCACAGATACAATTGTATATCTAGGTTATAAAGATTTATACAACCAACTAACAAGGATTTTCGATCTAACAGCTATTGATAACGATATAATAACTTTATTCGAAGGACTTAATCCTCTGATTGATGGTGAAACAGCGTTGCATCTTAGACTATCAAACGACAAAGAATTGTCAGTACCTTATTTCAGTTTAATTTCTAGTTTAGACAATCCAGAAGCTGAAAGTGTTCAATCTGCTGCAAATTTATTTAATGAGTTTTTTGACAACTTTATAACAGAACTAGAAATACCAGAAATTAGCATTGAGCAAGTTAGTGGAAATTTAAATCAAATAAAATTTGCATTACCAACAAGCGACGAAATGCCAAAAAGCTTACTAAACCTATACCAAAGTCTCAACGAAAACCCATTTGTATATGGCGTTCTTGGCAAACACTTCATATTCAGCAATGATCCTACAGTTAGTGAACAACTAAGTGGCGAAACACCTGAGAACGAAAATCTAGAATCAATATTCACAAGTCACAATTTAAACATAGAAGAAAACACAACTTCGTTAAATTACTTAACATTCAACAAATTAGCTCCAGTATTAAAAAATAATACTGCCGAATTGCTTAGCACCGAAGAAGAAAATTCCGAAGAAACTTTAATGGTACTTGATAAAATTTACAATTTAGCGACTTTTGAAGTTATTAGCAAAACAGAGTTAAAAGAAAAACAAATTATCAGCAAAAGCAAAATGACTTTAGATATTGGCGCATTACTTGGCCTTATCAATTATTTCATTGAAGCCTATCAATCAAGTTTTGACGAATACAATATTGAGCTAGAAAATTATGTAACAGACGCAACCTACTTTAAAGATTTAGAAGCTAATTCTTGGTATTTTAAGCACGTAATGAATCTTGCAGATTTTGGCATAGTTGATAGTTCAAAAGAAAATTTCAATCCTGACTCAAACATTAGCCGCGCTGAATTTGTAACACTTTTATTAAGATTATTAGGAGAAGATATAACTACTGGTATCGAGCAAAAAGGATCAGACATATTTAAAGATGTAGCTGTTGATGCTTGGTATAACAACAATATTGGCAAAGCTTATAACCTAGGATTAATAAAAGGTGACGAAGCAAACAAAACTTTCCGTCCCGAAGATCACCTCAACAGAGCAGAAGCAGTAAAAATGTTAGCAAATGCATTCCCTGAATTTCTTGAAATAAGCAAAGATCATGCCATCAACTTCTCTGATGTTGATGCAAATTCATGGTATAAATCAGAATTACAGGCATTAAATTACTTAGAAATTGTCAAAGGAAAAACAAGTACAACATTCGGTTCAGACGAAAAATTAACTAGAGCTCAAGCAGCTGTAATGATGAGTAGATTATTAATCTATCTAAATCAACGTGAAGAAGTTAATATTTGGTCATCATTGAACTAAGCAACTAGCAAAACAATGAATCATGATCAATAAAGAAATTGCCAATATTTTCAATCGCTTTGCAGACATTTATGAAATATTCGGTGATCCAACAGCAGAAGAAAACACAAACAACTCAAAAGCACTAATATACAAAATACGTGCTTACAGACAAGCTGCCCTAACACTAGAAAATTTAAAACAAAGCTTAACATCATTATCTAGCAAAGGAGAGTTAAGTTCCCTACCCGGCTTGGGATCAACACTAATTTCAAAAATTGAAGAGTATCTAGAAACTAAAAAAATCAATGCTTTTGAAAAACTAAAAGCTACAGTACCTGCAGGATTACTTGAACTACTAGAACTCGACAGTGTTGGTCCCAAAAAAGTAAAACAGTTTTATGAAACCTTAGGAATCACCAATATTGAGGAATTAAAAAAAGGCATCGAAGATGGTAGTGTTGCAAATTTACCGCGCATGGGGGAAAAAAGTGCTCAAAAAATTCTTGATTCAATAAATCGACAAGCAGAATCTAATCAACGTTATCCACTAATTGAAAGCCTAGCAACAATCGCATCGATCAAAGAAGCTTTATCACAAAATCCAGAAGCACTAAAAATTCAGCACGCAGGTTCGGCGCGCAGACAAGTAGTTACCAACGGGGATATAGATATAATTTGCGCAACCAACAATCCAGAGTCAATTGCCAATACATTTAAAAGTTTAGATTTAATTGACGAGCTAATTGCCGAAGGACCAACTAAAATTTCCGTCTATCTAAAAAACGGCATGCAGGCAGATCTACGGATGGTTAAACCATCAGAGTTTGGTGCTGCTTTACAATATTTTACAGGTTCAAAAGCTCACAATGTTGTTTTACGAACACTCGCAAAGCAAAAAGGTTACAAAATAAATGAGTACGGAATTTACGAAATTACTAGCGAAAAGCGTGTAGGCGGCGATCAAGAAGAAGATATTTATAGCGTGCTAGGTATGTCAACTCCCGAACCAGAAACGCGTGAAAATACTGGCGAAATCGAATTAGCGACTAATCAAAATCTTACAAAACTAATTAAACTAGAAGAGATCAAAGGTGATCTACACATTCATTCAACTTATTCAGACGGTACCAACACTATCTCGGAAATTGCTGAAATTGCCATCAAAAAAGGTTACGAGTACATAGCAATTAGCGACCACTCCCCTAGCCTAAAAATTGCCAAAGGTGTCACCATCGACCAGCTTAAAGTTAAGAAAGCTGAAATAGAAGAACTGAACGCAAAATTACCAATCAAAATATTTTTCGCCACAGAAGTCGACATCTTAAGCGATGGAAGCCTCGACTATCCAGATGAAATATTATCTGCATTCGATCTAGTAATCGCATCTGTACACAGCGGCTTACAGAAAGACACAACTGAACGGTTGATCAAAGCAATGCAAAATCCGTATGTTCATATCATCGGACACCCTACAAATCGACTAATCAATAAACGTGAACGCAGTCCAGTAGACTACGATAAAATTTTTGCAACCGCAGCTAAAACAAACACTGTGCTCGAAATAAACGCTAGCCCATACAGGCTTGATCTTGACGGAGAATTAATTGGACAAGCAAAACAATATGGCTGCAAATTCATAATTAACACCGACTCACACAACATCAACCAACTTGACTTCATGCCACTTGGAGTTGGGCAAGCAAAACGCGGACTACTAGAAACCGAAGATGTTATCAATACTTTACCGCTAAAAGAATTTACAAAACAGATAAGCGCAAAGAGCATTGACAAATAAAAATAAATACAGTAAATTTATTGCTTAATTTTTGATAGATTCACCCAAAATGCTTAGTCAAATTGCACAAATAGAGATTAGTCAAAGTTGGGAATTAATCAGAAAAAGTTCTCGAATTGGTATTGTATCTCATCGCGGCCCAGATGCTGATACAGTGGGTACAAATCTTGCATTGCGACTTGTTCTGCAACCTCTAGGCAAAATAGTAGACAGTATTTGCATAGATTCCTTACCAGCAAACTGTCGATTCCTTCCGCAAGCCAATAATTTCATTCAAGAGTTCAACTATAACGATTATGACCTTTTTATTATCGTAGATTGTGGTGCAAGCTATATGACAGCATTCCACGAAAAAAAACCTGAATTGCTAAGCAACAAAGTTCCAATCATCAACATTGACCATCACGAATCAAACGACAATTTTGGCGTTTACAACTTAGTACAAACAAATGCAGCTTCTACTACTTTCATTCTCTGGCATTTATTCAAAAAGTGGAACCTAACAATCACTCCTCATATTGCAACCTGCTTATACGCTGGCCTTAGCTTTGATACCGGTAGCTTTCAACACGACAACACAACACCAGATGTCATGAGATGTGCAGCAGACCTAGTGAGGCACAACGCCAATGTTAGCTTAATTTCCTATCACCTTTTCAAAGAGAACAGTGTAAACAAATTAAAACTTTGGGGAAAAATTTTCAATCGAGCAAGAGTTAACCACAAACAGATAATTTCCTCCGCAATAACAGCGCGAGATTTCCAAGAATCAGGCGCTAGTAAAAAAGATACTGAAGGTGCAATCGACTATTTAACAGCCGTAAAAAATAGCAAATTTGCTATAATGTTGAGCGAAGACATGAACGGAAATATTAAAGGATCTCTAAGAACACAAGGTGAGACAGATGTTGCAAAAATTGCTAGCTTACTAGGTGGAGGCGGTCACAAAAAAGCAGCCGGCTTCAGTATGCCAGGTGAATTAAAGGAAGAGATTGAATGGCTTGTTAGTTAGAATACTAGTACGGATCGTTGAGCGCAGCGAACAGAGAAGAAAATCAAGGAAAAATAGTTTTTTATGCGGATCGTTGAGCGCAGCGAACAGAGAAGCATAAAAAACTATTTTTCCGTTATGTGGTCCGGATCCTTCCCCATAGCCAAAATGTACTGCTTATCTAATTCAATCTGATGCTGAATGCGCTCAATATATTTATCCGTAT
>CAYLRB010000009.1:8451-20433 GCA_964386265.1 uncultured Candidatus Peribacteria bacterium
TACTGCTTATCTAATTCAATCTGATGCTGAATGCGCTCAATATATTTATCCGTATCTATTGGCAAAGCTGGATTATACTGTTTTGCTCTTTTAAGAGCGTCCATGGCAAGATGGTAACGGCTTGTTTTATTCACAAGTTGCATATCAAAAGGCGTTGTAGTTGAACCTTCATCTATATAACCATGAACATACATTCGCATCGCAGATGGGTGTCCAATCATCAGTTTATTTATTGCCGATGGATAACCATGATAATTAACAATCACAGGTTTATCTTCAGTAAAACACTCATTAAAAAAATCTGATCCCAATGTACAAGGCTTTGTTTCATCACCAATTCCTAAACAAGTTAATTCCGAAATTGAAACAAAGCGAGTTTTCAAATCTGGCACCATATCTTTAAGAAGTTTTAAAGCTTCCATCGCCTCCAAAGTCATATAGTCACCACAAGCCGCAAGTACAACATCAGGATTTTCTTGCATGTTCCCTGCCCATTTCCAAGTCATTACACCAGTTTTAAGCTGTTCCTCAGCTTCATCCATTGTCAGCCACTGCGGCAAGCTTCGCTTACCAGCAACAATCACATTAATGCTGTTTTTGCGCTCCAAACAATTACGTGTAATCAAAACTGTACTATTTGCATCTGGCGGGAAATAAACGCTTATAAAATGACCATACTTATCCAACATATTGCTAATAAACCCCGGATTTTGATGAGAAAATCCGTTATGTTCTTGGCGCCAGCCCAAACTAGACAACAAATAGTTCGCTGAAGCTACGTCTGGTCTCCATTTAATTTTTTCTGCCTGTTTAATAAATTTAGCATGCTGATCAATCATACTAGTTATAACCTGAACAAAAGCTTCATATGAAGCCAACATTCCATGGCGACCAGTCAAAATATAACCCTGCATCCAGCCCTGCAATGTGTGCTCACTCAGCATTTCCATAACTCTGCCATCTGCTGCCATTTTATCATCATGGCTCTTTAGCGGCCAAACAAATGCTCTGTTTGTTACTTCAAACAAAGGATCTAGACCGTTAGAGGTAGTTTCATCCGGACAGAAAAATCTAAAATTACGCGCTTCTGAGTTCAAACTAAAAACATCTCGTAAATATTGTCCCATTTTATAAGTACTCTTACCTTTAGCAACTCCCCTTTTCTGTGGATCTAAGTCATCATATTTTTTTACGTCTGGCAAAACAAGATCCAAACAAAGCTCTTTAGCATTCGCGTATTTACTACATCCCATTCTTAAAGAACCTGTAGGCACATGCTCCAAAACCTCTTTCACTGGAGACCCAAATTGATCAAATAATTTGTTCGGCTCATAGCTTCTTAGCCACTCCTCCAAAATTGCAAGTTTCTTAGGGTCAGTCTGTGGATCAAGCAACGGAACACCATGTGACAAATAATTTCCTTCGATTTTTTTACCATCCATGTCCTTAATACCCGTCCAACCTTTTAAACTACGCAATAAAACCATAGGCCAGCGTGGCTTAAAAACTTTATTTTCTTCACGAGCTTGCCTTTGAATCTCTCTAATTTCAGAGTAGCTTTCTTCCAAAACCTCAATCAAATCTACAAATCCATCAGTTCCTTTTTCTATTACGTCTACAATTTTAGGATTATAACCATAACCTCTAAAGAGCTCGATCAACTCTTCATCATCCATGCAGCCATAAACAGTTGGTTGAGAAATTTTGTAACCATTCAAGTTAATAATTGGCAAAACTGCACCATTTTCTTTTGGTCCAATAAATTTATTACTATGCCAAGCTGTTGCAAGTGGGCCAGTTTCAGCTTCACCATCGCCAACAATACAAGTCACAATCAAATTTGGATTGTCCAAAACCGCACCATAAGCTGTTGCTAAACTATAGCCCAATTCTCCACCTTCCAAAATACAGCCTGGTGTACCCGGATTAACATGTGATGGAAAACCACCCGGCCAACTAAACATTTTAATTAAATGCTCCAAACCAATTTTATTGACCTGACATTCTGGATAATACTCAGCCAAACTCCCTTCCAAAAAAAGTTGAGACAAAACAGCGGGTGCAGCATGACCTGGTCCTAATACAAAAAGCGATTCAATTTGGTGTTTCTTTATCATGTAGTTCATACCAATATAGGCAAAAGCTGTGCCTGGAATACTACCCCAATGGCCAAGTTGCCTCTCCTTAATATGCTCGGGTCTTAACTCTTCTTCCAAAAAGAAATTATCTCTCAAATACAGCTGCGCAGCAGAAATATAGTTTGAACAAGCAAACTGCATTTTTAAAGAACGGAGTACAGATTGGTCAATCATTATCGTAATACTAAATTGCTTAACAAGTAATGATAGTATAGAATCCCCGCAAAATCGCAATTTTACGCGTCAAAAATAGCTTTTCCTAATTGCGATCTGATCGCTAATTACAATGACACCAAATCAAAAAAGTTTTATTCCAAAAAACAAGAGACAAAAAATACTTGTTAAGCTAGACACACTTTTAGCAGCTCGCATAATAAAATTATGTTTATTTATAGGCTGTTTAAGTCTATTAATAAGCATTCTATTGCTTATCTCAATAAATCAGATCACCTCAATATTTTTAGCCATTTTACTACTAACAGTAATTTACATTTGGCAAATTGAGCCATATCAAATCAAAGTCAACAAAATAAAAAATCCAATTACAAACGACTTAAAAATCGGTCTAATCTCCGATCTACACTTAGGTGTATTTAAAGGGGAAAGATTTGTTTCAACACTTATTAAAGAATTGAAAAAATTAAATTTGGATTTATTACTAATTGCTGGGGACTTTTATTACAAACCTCAGTTAAGCAACGAAAACCTACTAAAAAATTTTAAAACACTCATGATTCCAATCTACGCAGTTACAGGTAACCATGATCACGAAGACTGTGATGGCAACTATTTCGATCGACTTAAACAAGAAACTCATGAAGCTGGCATTGAACTTCTTTTAAACAAAAAAAAACAGGTTAAAATTAAAAATCAAATTTTTTCAATAATTGGTTTAAAAGATCTCTGGTTCAGTGAAAAAGTTAATGAACAAAGTAAAATTTTCCAAACAAAAAACTTACAAAAAAACGAAAAAACAATCCTATTAATTCATAATCCAGATTGGCTAGAACAACTTACAAATCAACTACAATTTGATCTCATTCTTGCCGGACATACTCACGCTGGACAAATAAGAATCCCTAAGCTTTACAAAAAATGCATCCCAACGATCAGCAATTATGAATATGGCTACTATGAAACAAAAAATGGGCCGCTATTTGTCAGTCAAGGACTCGGCGAAGTAGGTCTACCTTGCCGGTTCCTATGTAAACCGGAAATAATTCTCTTCAACAGTTCAAAAAACAATGATAAGTTCTAACTCGTATTTTCTAAATCTTAAAGATCAAAATGTCTCAACTACGCACAATTGACCAAGCTCAAATAGAAAACAAAGCTGTCCTAGTACGCGCCGACCTTAATGTTCCAATGCATAAAGATGGTAATATAGCAGATACAGAAAGAATCACCTCTATAATTCCAACTATTGAATACCTAAAAAACAAGAATGCAAAAATAATCATTTGTTCACATTTTGGACGGCCAGAAAATGGTTACGAAGAACAGTACTCTCTAAAACAATTAATCCCAACATTAGAAAAGGAACTAAAAAGTCCAGTTTTAATCTTAGAACAATATAATTCCGACGATCTTAATAAAATCTGGTCAGAAAATCCAACTGCTATTATTTTACTAGAAAATACCCGCTTCCATTCTGGAGAAGAAAAAAACAGTGAAGAATTAAGTCAACAGCTAGCTTCTCTAGCAGAAGTTTTTGTAAACGATGCATTTGGTGCAGCTCATAGAGCGCATGCATCAACAGTTGGTGTAACTGAGTTTTTACCAAGTTACGCAGGATTACTTTTGGCAAAAGAATACAACGCCATGCAACACTTAAGAAATACTGTTAACAAAAGGCCATTAACTTTAGTAATTGGCGGCGCAAAAATTGATACTAAAATCGGAATTTTAAAATCTTTCGTAAACAAAGCTGACAATATTTTAATCGGTGGTGCGCTAGCAAACACCTTTTTACAAGCAGCTGGCTATGACATTGGTGCATCAAAAGCAGAACCTGAAAAAACTGAAGTTGCACAAGAAATAATGCTTGTTGCAGAACAACACCACGAACGTGTTCTCATTCCAAAAGACGTAATTGTAGCAGACGAAGTAAGTGAAACAAGCGCAACCACTGCCATACCGGTCGAAGACGTTGAGGGTGAAATGAAAATTTTAGATATCGGACCAAACACAATTGACGCTTACAATGAAATCATTAAAAAATCCGGTACGATAATTTGGAACGGTCCATTAGGCCTCTACGAACTTTCCCCATTTAAAGATGGAACTAAAAAAATTGGTAAAGCAATTGCAGAAAGTAATGCTGACACAATTATTGGCGGTGGTGATACAATCGACGCGTGTAAACAATGTGGATTAGATTTAGAAAAATTCACACATGTTTCAACAGGCGGTGGCGCAATGATTGAGTTTCTTGAAGGGCCGGAGCTACCTGCTATTCAAGTTTTGCTCAATTAAATCCTCAAACTTATTTAAAGATTCAACACCATCAATTCGTTGATCATTAATATAAAAAGTAGGAACACCTCTAAGTTCTAGCTTTGCTGCCTCCAAAATTTGCTTCTCCAAATATTCTGCATACTTTTTGCCATTCAAGCACGAAGTAAAAAGTTTTTCGTTATCAACACCTACTGATTTAGCATGATCAGCTAAATCATCAAATTTCAAATTATCTTGAAAAGCAAAAGCTCTAGTTAAAAATTCCCAGTATTTACCTTGATCACCCGCACAATACAAAGCCTGTGCTGCATCAAATGCATTTGCATTTACAGTAACAATCGGGAAATTACGAAACTCATAACTCAACTTTCCAGTATCAACATACTTTTGCTTTAAATCTTGAAAAACCTGCTGATGAAATGTGGCACAAAGTTCACACTCCAAATCTCCATATTCAATCAACTTAACCGGTGCCTGACTTGATCCCAAAACATAGTCCGTATTTAGCACTGTAGCTTCCCTATCATTGGGAATATCATTGCTCCCACAACCAAAAATAAAAGTACAAATAGTTAAAGCCAGCAAAAATCTAAACAGATGTTTCATCATGAAAAAGCTATAAATTATCACCACTATACTACAGGGAGAATACTATCGCAATATTCGCGCGAAGGCGCGAAACTTGCGATCCATCGCGCGCAGCGCTAACATAAGATGCTGCTTTTTAAACTCTACCTAACTTGTCAACTTCTCAGCCGCCTCATCATCAGCCTTAGCCTCTTCAGCTTGTTTCGCAGGTGGTTGTTCAACTTGTTGATTTGCAACTTCATCAAAGTCATAACCAATTCTTGTGCCAATCTCTTTATTCACAAATTCAAATTTTCTACCATATTTAATTCTAGAGTACTCCTTAACAACTTTTGCAACTTTATCACTCTCACCTGTTCGGTCATAAACAGTCTCAAGTGAAAACGGTCTAGAAGTTGTGTTATTAATATTCAAACGTAAGTAAGCCTTATAATTCGCAATACCCAAAATATCCTGCTGCTCCAAATCAGGAGCGTACTCTTTCGCCAAATATTCAGCATCTTCAGCACCAACTTTAAATGACATCATTGAGCCCACATTACCGAACACCGCATCGCGGACTTGGCTTGAAGTCGAACCATAACGACTAGTCACCAACTGATTAATATATTGATGCGCCATAATCAAATTCAAGCGATACTTACGAGCTTCGGACAAGATTGTCGCAAATGAATCTGTTGCAAAGTTTTGAAACTCATCCACGTATAAATAAAAATCTTTACGTTGATCTTTAGGAATATCCGTTCTACTCATTGCTGCCATCTGAATTTTGGCAACCAAAACTAAACCAAGTAGCTGCGTATTCAAATCACCAATTTTACCTTTCGATAAATTAATCAGCAAAATTTTCTGCTGATCCATAACTTCCCTCAAATTAAATGCAGACTTAGATTGACCAATAACATTACGAATTACAGAATTTGTAATAAACGGACCAAATTTAGCCGAGAAGTAAGGAATCATTTCTTGACGTTCACGATCACCTGTATTGGCATATTCATGCTCCCAGAACGACCTAACAACAGGATTTTTAGCCTTCGAAACTTTATATTTCATAAATGTATCATCAGTAAACATCCTAGGTACATCAATCAAAGTTGCACCTTCTTCCGTATCTTCCATCAAAGTTAAACAAGCATTACGGAAATAATGCTGAATCCTTGGACCAAAAATTTCATCACCAAACAGTTTAATAAAAATTTCAGTTGCCTGACTGGAAACCAAATCCATCTCAGTTGTATCTTTTGCCTCAAGCATATTCAAACCCATTGGACGCTCTTGATCTGCAGGATCAAAAACTATTACATCTTTAACACGCTCTTTAGGAACATACATCAATAAATCTTCAATCAAATCACCATGTGGATCAATAACGCAAACACCGTCACCGTTTATTATATCTTGTTTAGCCATTGAATTTAAAAATACCGATTTACCCGAACCAGATTTACCGATGATATAAAAGTGTCTAGTCCTGTCATCTCTCAACATTCTTATAGGTGTAGTTTGACCACGATAAAGGTTGTTACCTAAAAATATGCCTTCCGTAGGTACATCAACAGGTGCTGGCAAAACTCGGTAATCTAGCCAAGAAATTACAGGGCTTTTATTGTACTTGCTATCTGGAAAATGAAAAATTGAAGCCAATTCCGAAGGCACTAACAGTGAACTTTTTTCGCTCAACTTAAAATAACGATTTTTAAAATTATGTATCAAGATGCGATTATTCAAAAAATTAATCGGAATTATGCGTCTAGTTTGAAAACGATTACCCGCATCATCACGAAACACATTAAATGAAATAAAAGTATCACTAATAATACTATCTGCTCGTTCAGGTGTCTTACTAGTAACAAAAATTCTAATCACCGTATCAAAACCAGGCTGATCAGCCTTTTCACCAATTCTTTTTGATAACTCTTCTTTTGTCTGCAGTATTCTCACAAATCCATTATCTTGCTCCGGTTCATCACCAACTTTAGCTTTATCATAGCCAAAAATCATAGCTCTAAATAAAAAGCTAACCGTACTTAAACCAGGTATTCTACTAATAAATCCTTTGCTTTCTGGTGACTTACCTTTGTAAATTTTTTCACCAAATTCCCTAGCTTTTTTTTGCCATTTACTGCCACAAGGCCTAACAACAACTTGAATAACAGCTTCATCATCATCTTGAAACTTCGAAAATACATTTGTGAGCGTATTCAATGGATCACTTTCAACAACTTTATAATCCTTAATTGGATAAAAAGATTCACGGCTCTGATAAGCATAATATGCACGTGTTGCATAACCAGGTTTTTCTAATTGATAAGCTTCTTCCACTGCAATATCAGCATCTGGATAATAAGACGTTATCTGTTTCTGTATCAAATCGCGATATTCATCATAAGTTACCACATAAAAATAAACATTTTTACCCGTGCAACGAATTTCAAAAGAAACGACATCTAACTGAAAAAGCCAAACCCTAATACGATTCTTAAGCGTTAACTCACGAATCTCACTCAACGATCTAAAAAGCTGGGACATAATACCTATTCTCTCTCGAAAATCTTTTTCCTGTTCCTGATGAGCACTATTTTGACCAGTACTATCGTTTTTTGGCAACCGAACCTTCATATATACCAAGCGATTCGTCGAATTTGTCGCCGCCCAAAAATGAAATACCGACCTCAACGCCTTAAAAGCCAATACAAGCACCAAGGCAAATATCGCTACTCCAAGCCAATTTTGGTACAAAAACTGCCACATCAGGCCAAATTTAGATTTAAATCTAATAATTATAGCACAGATTGATAAAAAGATGAATCCTAAATTACTTCACAATCTTTATAATGAACCTATACAGACTAAAGTTCCTAAAGAAATACTCTATCACTAAGTTTCAAACATTTCAGGCTGCAAATCTCTAAAACTATAATACCCTCTTCGTCCAACAATTATATGATCAAATAAAGGAATCTGCATTATATTGCCTGCCTCAATTAATAGTGCAGTCAAATTCTGATCCTCCTCGCTTGGCAAAAGTGTACCCGAAGGGTGATTGTGAGCGATCAAGACACCTGCAGCCGAACAAGTAACTGCCGGCTTAAAAACCTCTCTTGGATGAGCAATGCTCATTGTCAAACTCCCAATAGACAACAACTGATCAGCAATTACATTTCCTCGACAATCTAAGTAAAGACCTCTAACAACCTCCCGATCATAATTTTCCATATCTTTTAAAATATTATAAGCCTGCAAAGAAGTTACTACAGTAGGTCTTTCTCCACTCTCCAATGCTCCAAAATATCTCCTACCCAACTCCAAACAAGCAAGCAGTCTCTGCGTTGTTACAATGCCTAAACCTAATTCAGAAGCCAACCTTTCTGCTGGCAAATTCAAATATTTAGGCACATCTCCATAAGCTTGTTGCAATTTTTGTGCTAATTCAAAAACAGACAAATATTTAGTTCCATGACCAAATACAACCGCCCACAGCTCTTCCAAAGAAAGAGATTTAACACCTAACCGTAATAATTTTTCTCTTGGCTTATTCATAAACCAACAGTAGCAGATTAGGTGTTTCGGAAAGGTAAAAAATTTAGGTATGCGAAACTTAGGTGCAATTAATCAGACACCCCCCCCATTTTTTGCAACTTTATCCCAAAAGCCCAAACAGATCCTCCACTTTTACACGCTTTTGCTCCATACTATCACGGTCACGCACTGTAACTGACCCATCTGTTAAACTATCAAAATCAACTGTTACACAATACGGTGTACCAATTTCATCCTGACGGCGATATCTTTTACCAATAGAACCACCATCATCATATTCAACACGGAATCCAGCTGCCACTAAATCATCAGCAACTTTTTCAGCCATCGGAACAAGTTCATCTTTTTTCATCAATGGCATCACTGCAATTTGAATAGGTGCGATCTCCGGCACAAATCTCAACACGACTCTTGAATCACCACCTTCTAACTGCTCTTCGGCATAAGCGCTAGCCAAAATTGCTAACAAAGTTCTATCTACTCCAAATGAAGGCTCAACAACATGTGGAACAAATTTACGCTTATTATCTTGTGGATCAGTATAAGTCAACTTTTCACCAGAATGCTTTTCATGACTAATCAAATCAAAATCTGTTCGATAAGCAAGACCCCACAGCTCCTTACGCCCAAATGGAAAATCAAATTCAAAATCAATGGTCCGTTTAGAATAATGCGCTAAATCAACATCTGGAACTTCATATCTATGCAACCCTTCTTTTTTTATACCAACTCGATCAGCCCAAGCTTCCATTGCCAGTACCCAAGCTTCAAAATGAGCTTCCCATCCCTCAGCTTCAATAAAATATTCCACCTCCATTTGTTCAAACTCCAATGTTCTAAAAGTATAGTTGCCAGGTGTAATTTCATTACGGAATGCTTTACCAATCTGACCAATACCAAAAGGGACGCGCACACGTGAAGTATCAATTACATTCTTAAAATTTACAAAAATTCCTTGAGCAGTCTCCGGACGCAAGTAAACCTTACTATCATCATCTTGAGTCGGTCCAAGTTTAGTTTCAAACATCAAGTTAAACTGGCGCGGCTCAGTTAATTCATTACCTTCTGGGCTTTTCAAATTATGTGCTTTAATCAAATTAGCCATTTCTTGAACCGTCATTCCTGATGTACTAGTTTTTAATTGCTCCTCAATCAAATGATCCGCTCTATAACGTTTATTTGTAACTCGATCTTCCACCAAAGGATCGTTAAATGTGGCAACATGACCAGAAGCAACCCAAGCCTTAGGGTTCATAATAATTGCCGCATCTAAACCAACCATATCACGACGACCAGTTACAAAAACTCGCCACCATGAATCTTTAATATTCTTTTTAAGCTGTGCTCCCAAAGGACCATAGTCCCAACTATTCGCCAAACCTCCATAAATTTCTGACCCTGGGTAAATAAAACCTCTTCTTTTACAAAGTGAAACAAGCTGTTCAATAGTCACTGACATATAAAAAAACCTTAATTGATTTCAGTTTCCTTACCTCACTTTGGGCAAACCCAAAGCAAATCGGTAAGACATCTACATTTTAGTACTCAAACAAAATAAAGCAATAGCTAAAAACCCTTGCAATTTAATTTTAAAAATAAGATCTTACATTCGTTCTACAAATATTTAACAAGTCACGATGGAAAAAATTTACGACATGATAGTAATTGGCGGCGGTGTTGCAGGAGCCAGTGCAGGTATGTACGCTGCTCGTTTTAGCATGAAAGTTTTAGTTTTTGCCGCGATGCCCGGTGGATTAATCACTACAACACACTTAGTTGAAAACTATCCAGGTATAAAATCAATTAGCGGCTCAGATATGGGTGTAACATTTATTGAGCATGCTCGTGAAACAGGTGCAGAATTTGAATTTTCTACTGTCAAAACCATCAGCAAAGAAGAACATAGCGGAAAAACTGTCTTTAAAGTTGTAGACGGAAGTGGAAAAGAATACCACGCCTATACAGTTACAATCGCGACAGGAACTGCCCACAAACACTTAGGCGTAAGTGGCGAAAAAGAGTATGCCAACAAAGGTGTTTCATATTGTGCACTTTGTGACGCAGCATTTTTCAAAAACAAAGTTGTTGGTGTAGTTGGTGGTGGAGATTCTGCCGCAATTGAAGCAAAAATTCTTGCCGATCAATCCGACAAAGTTCATGTTTTTGTTCGTAAAGAAGCAATGCGTGCAGAGCCAATTAATCTTGAACGTATAGAAAAAAATCCAAAAGTAACAATCCACTACAACACTGAAATTTCTGAAATTAAAGGTAATAGCGCAGGCAGCATGAGCCATATAGTATTAAATAATGGCGAAACTATGGAACTAGATGGTCTATTCATAGCTATCGGTTACGATCCACAAAACGATTTAGCAAAACAACTTGGCGTAGAACTAGATCATCGAGGTATGATTATAATAAATCGCTATGCAGAAACCAATGTAGCAGGTGTATTTGCAGCTGGAGATATTACAAACGCCGACTTTAAACAAGCTATCATCGGAGCCGCCGAGGGTGTATCAGCAGCTTACAAAGCATACAAGTACCTAGAAAATGAAGGTATTAGCGTTGGTGGTTAGTTAATTCTTAAGCCAGATGTACCGCAATGTACAACTGGCTTTTTGAAATAAAAAAATTTCTACCGTCTAAAACTTTTACAAACAATAAAAGTTTCAAAACTTCTATCTCTACAAGATGGTGGCTTAAACAATGTAACCTTTGCAAATTTAGCTTTCAATTTGGGTAACAACTCTTGCAACTCCTCACCTTGAAAAACTTTTGCTACAAAATGCCCATCACTCTTTAACAATCTCTCAGCTACAGAAAAAGCCATTTCGACCAATTCCGCCGATCTAGCTTGATCCAAATCTCGAATTCCACTCGTGTTAGGCGCTAGATCACTTGTAATAACATCAACTTTCTCTAATTGCCACAACTTAAACAATGTTGCAACTGCTTGCTCGTCTAAAATATCGCAAACCGCTGTCTTAATATTCTGAGCTTTAAAACGTTCAATTTCTTTAAGGTCTAAACCAAATGCTCGTCCATCTTTACCAACCAACTTACTTATAACTTGCAAAAAACTTCCAGGCGCTGCTCCCAAATCCAAAACGAACTGTCCATGTTTAATTAAATCAAATTTTTCCTGAATATCTAAAAGCTTAAAAGCACTACGAGCTCTATAACCTTGCGCTTTAGCTTCTAAAAAATAATGATCTTTAACTTTATATGGTTTAACCATTGCAACAATATTTAA
>CAYLRB010000009.1:20533-31719 GCA_964386265.1 uncultured Candidatus Peribacteria bacterium
TTTAAATTAATGGTAGCTCTCTAGGCAGATTTGGTTTACGCGGAAATTTTGCTGGCGTTGGTTTGATTTTCTTAAAGTTTAACAAAAATCTAGCTTCACCCGTAGGTAAACTATATTCATAAACGTCAGCCAAATTCCAGCCTAAAATTTTCATTGCATTTTTCGACTGCTCAACCTCCTCTTGATAATTATCACCTTTCCAAGCAACCAAATTTCCACCAACATTTACAAAACCAGCTGCATACTCTAATAAAGTTGGTAAAGCGGCAACTGCCCTTGCCACTGCCAAATCGAAAGATTCTCTAATATTTGAGTCATTTGCTAGATCTTCTAAACGCATCGAATCAAATGCAACATTATTTAATTTAAGCTCGCCTGCAACTTCTGAAACTGCTTTAATTTTTTTTAAACGTGCGTCAACCAACAAAAACTGCCACAATTTACGATTAATAGCCAATGCTAAACCGGGCAATCCACCACCCGTCCCCAAATCAATTACTTTTAATTTATCTCCAAATTGCCAATTTGTTTCAAAAAACGCCATCACATCCGGTAAATGTTTTTCCTCAAGTAACTCACGATCCCCTTTTGAAAAAAGATTAATAGATTGAGATTTTAAAGCGAGCAATTCTCCCAATTTTTTAATTTGCAAATTAAAATTCATAAAATTTTTTGAAAATCACTTGCAGACTATAGCAGATTAATTATAATGCTCCAGCAGTTTTAGAAAAATTGCTTATTTACATTTACACGGAGCCATCGTCTAGCGGTTAGGACGCCAGGTTTTCATCCTGGTAGCAGGGGTTCGATTCCCCTTGGCTCTACCAAAATGATACAGCAGCCTTCGCGGCTGGTGGATTATTTTTAATGACAAGGGTTGATGAGAACCCCTAAGGTTCGATAACAAGGAACGAAGGGTAAATTAAGCTTGCTTAAATTTATACCGGAGTGACGCAGTTATATCCTGAGCAGAGCTCAGGAGTATTCCCATTGGCTCTACCAAAATTCGCTATTCGCATAATTATGCGAAATTGCCATTTTTGTGATTAAATAGGCAAAGCGCGAACTTTGTGTTTCTGGTTTTAATACAGCAGCCTTCGCGGCTGGTGGATTATTTTTAGTGACAAGGGTTGATGAGAACCCCCATAAGCCTATTTACAAATAAACATCTCGTCTGTGACCCAAATCCAAAATCAAAAATCTATCTTCGGCTTGTTGCTGCAAAATAAGTCGATAATCACCTACACGTAGTCTATGCGTGGCCGGCTCAAAATTAGTTAATCCCACCAAAACAGATTTCAGATCTTCTACAGAGTACTGCTTAAGTAGTTTTAGTTTACGCAAAATTCTATCCTGAACACCATGCTCAAGCTTCAAAAAAACTTTCTTTGCCGGCCTCATAAAAACAAAAGTAATCATAATTTTAGACAATCAAATCAGATTCACCAGCTTTAAGAGATTTTTTATAACGATTCTTTAACATTTTTTCGTTCTTTCTCATTTCCAAATCTTCACAATAACGTTCAATCAAATCACTATGTTCTGCAACATAAGGCAAGAGAATCATTTTAGGCTTACCATACTTAGTTATAATATATGGCTTACCATCATCGGCAACTGCATCAGAAACAAATCCAATTTTCCTCTGTAATTCAGAATTATTTAGCATTTCAAACATAATATTATATTAAATCTTACATAAAACATTATATAACTTTACCACAAAAAGTACAAACAAATTTTGGTTAAATTAAGCTTGCTTAACTAATTCAATAAGAAAATAATAGACATACAAATCTAATACACAAACATGTACAAATTTGCTCGCATAAGTATGGCTATCATTTTTATTTGGTTTGGAACTCTTAAAGTTTTAGGCCTAAGTCCTGCCGAGCAACTTGTACTAGACTTATTACGTGAAACTATGCCGTTTTTACCTGAAAGCGGTTTTTTATTAGGATTCGGCATATTTGAGGTCCTAGTTGGTATCGGCTTTTTAATACCAAAGCTTACAAAGTTTATCACAATTGCATTTGGCATACACATGGTTACAACATTTATGCCGCTAGTCATCTTACCGGCAGCAACATGGCATCAGTTATTTGTTCCAACGCTAATAGGACAGTACATCATCAAAAATGTAGCACTAATTAGCCTAACCTATATTATTTATAAACAAGATCATGCAATCAAATCAGCGTAGCAAATCTCTAGAAAAACATTTAGCCCAAGAGCACAATCAAAGCCCACTTGCCGAATACCTCAAAGAAATAGTTTATGGGGGTAATGACGGTATAGTTACAACTTTTGCCGTAGTTGCAGGTTTTACAGGCGCACAAAGTAGCAACAGCGACTTAATGCAAATGTCCTTTTTAACAGTTTTACTATTCGGACTAGCCAACTTATTTGCTGACGGTTTATCAATGGGACTTGGCAATTACTTATCTGTAAGAGCCGAACAAGATGTATTTACTGCAGCCGAAACAAAAGAGCGTCACGAAATCACAAACAACCCAGAATCTGAAGCAGAAGAGACAATTGACATCTTAGTTCACAAAGGTTTCAGCCAACAAGATGCTGAAAAATTAACAGAAATCTACAAAAGCAATCCTGACTATTGGGTAGACTGGATGATGCACCATGAACTGGAAATGCCCAATCCAGCAAGTATTAATCCATTATATACAGGATTAGCAACTTTCTTAGCATTTATCTTTTTTGGTGCAATCCCACTAATCCCATATCTACTTTTCCCAACAGACGCACATACAACTTTTACAGCTTCTTGTATAGCTACATTTAGCGCACTTGTATTGCTTGGACTAGTCAAATGGAAAGTGATTAATCAAAAACTAGTTCGCTCAGTTACCGAAAGTGTATTAATCGGTGGGACATCAGCTGTCGTTGCCTACATCGTGGGGATCTTTTTCCGCTAGACAACTTTTAGAGAATTAACCCAAGCCTGAAGTTTTTGTGCAGTAGTAGATTGTCCATCGACAAATTTTATAAAAAAACGTGCTACAAGTGGCTTATATTTTTCAAAATCAAGATCTTTAAGCTCAGGGTTCGATTTAAATTGCTGCTCAACATAATTCACGATTTCAGTACTATCAACTTCTGAATTTGCCCTATACCTACGATTACCCAACAAAGCAGCCACTACATCTGCAATTACAAACAAAGCTAACAAATGTTTTTCTATTGGGTCAATAAAGATCAAGTTTTCAGAATCACCCTCCTTAGACGTAGGCCACTTTCTTAATGTGCAGTTATATGCATGATGACGACCAGATAGCTTTTGTGCCAACTCAATTTCATACCTCCGATTATAAATAATATTCAACAAATATGCATATTTACTTCTCAAACTTTCAACAATATTAACCGATTCAAGCTCATGAGATCGCAAATGATCAAGCCCCGTAGTTTTGTTCAAATCGACACCTGCAGCTTCCAAAGCTGTTTTATTGGCTTCAGTTAAGATTGCAGAAAGCGGCGAAGCAATCGACAACTGCGATCCTTCAGGAGGCAAATAATCCAAAACCTCATTCAACAAATTCAACTTACCCAAATCATGCAAAATAGCAGCTAAGTACATTGCATTTCTATGTTTGCTTGTAATCTTTTGTGGATCTAAAACCAACAGTTGATCAACCATAACCAAGACATCCAAAATATGAACAGCAGTCTCTAAATGCTTAAGCACAACAAGCTCTAACAAACTCTGAACCGGATTTGGCAAAGATTTCATAAAATTATCAAGTCTATCTGCGGCCGATTCATCATAAGCTAGCCCTTTTATATATAATGGAGCAAAAAGTTTCCAAGAATTCAATCTACACTGTTGCTCTCAAAAGTAGTTTTCGCAGTAATCGATGGACTATCATCTCCATCGGCTAGTTCATGCCACAAATAAGCAAGCCGACCTAAATAATCAACTTTTACGACTACTACTGGTATCTCTTTTAAAGCGTATATTGTCACAATAATATACATAAAATAAGCCAAAATTATAAAATAAGTTTTTAAAAAGTCAACAAAATATCCCTTTCAATAAAGCCATAATCAAATATCTGAAAAACAAATTAAAAAAAATTTGACAATTTCAAAAAGAGGAGCAATATAGGTTCACTTTCTGATCGGTCCCCGTGTTCACTTTGGCCATTATCGTCTTCGTTGTTTCCCTTCTGTTAATCATTGTTGATTTTGCAGACAAAACCGTTGTGGCCGTTTTAGGCGCTTTGGCCTTGATGGTTTTTGGTGTACTTAGTTGGGAAGAAGCAATATTGGCAATCGATTTTGAAACAATTGCTTTATTGTTAGGGCTAATGCTTGTTGTAGCTGTAGCTCAACACTCTGGTATGTTCGGCCTAATGAACACAAAAATTGCGCAAATAAGCAAAGGTAATCCCCTAGCGATATTTGTCCTATTCTTACTTATGACTGGCTTAGCTTCAACAGTATTAAACAATGCTACCGTGGTCTTACTAGTCATACCTGTAGCAATCGCCCTTTCAAACGGACTAGGGTTAAATACAAAATTAATCGTTATCGGTATCGCTTTATTTTCAAATATTGGTGGTACATTAACACTAATTGGAGACCCGCCAAATACTATCATTGGTATTCAAGCTGGATTAAGCTTTATGTCGTTTGTAAAAAACCTTTGGGTACCAATTTTAATCATGACTTTTCTAATATTTGGTTATCTAATTCTAGTAAATTGGCAACACTTAAGACCAATAAGCAATAACTTAAGCAAATTAGTAATTAGCGATCTCATCATAAAACGTATTACGTACCAATATTCTGGACGTGGTATTGATAAATATTTAGTTTTTATAGCTTTGGCTATAATTCTATTATCACTAATCGCGTTTATTGCTCAACCATTAATCGGCTTAAACGTTGGTTTAATCGGTTTAATATCAGGTTTCATTATCGCAATATTAGTATATAAAAAAGTTCATTTTTTAGAACTGGCCAAAGAGATTGAATGGGACTCTTTACTATTTTTTGCGGCACTATTTATTCAAGTAGCTGCTCTAGAAAAAGTTGGCTTCTTAGAAATGATTACACAAACTATTGCCAGCTTTTCAGGCAGTTACGTAACACTACTACTAGTAATAATATGGGGCATTGGTCTTGCATCAATGTTTATAAACAATATTCCATTTGTTGCATTAATGATTCCCGTAATATTTGATTTACAAGAACAGTTAGCAGGCCAACCGAATTTAGATTTATTATGGTGGGCTTTGGCATTGGGTGCGTGTCTAGGGGGAAATGGAACAATCGTAGGATCTTCATCAGGAATTTTAGCTGTTGATTTAGCAAAAAAACAGGGTGTAAAAGTTAGCTTTAACGACTTTGCAAAAGTTGGCATACCAGTAACAATTATTTCTTTGGCTATTGCCTCCCTTTATATTGTAGCTCGCGTTTACATATGAATGAATTAAGAGATCAACTCTCCTCAATTTTTCGCTACATTGAAGCAGATCTTGGCACATCTGAGCTTGCCAATTTAGTTATGCAGACAATTATTGAAGCTACAAAAAATTTCCAATCCAATTCAGTAGACGAATATTATAAACAGTTCCGCGAAGTAATGATTTTAGTTAAAAATAGCAAGCCAAGAATTGGTATAATTATAACTTTCTTTTGTGATATCTGGGACGAACTTCAGAAAAAGAAAAAGCAGGTTAAAACTAAAGCCGAGATCAACAAATTAATTGAAGCAACAATCAAAAAAATTGTTAAAGATAATAACGAAGACTCTAACAAACTAACGAAACTTGGCATCTCATGCATAGACAACAATGACAACATCTTAATTCACTCACACAGCCACACAGTTTTGAAAGTCTTAGCCAAAGCTTGGGACGATGGTAAACGATTTAAAATAATTATTGCCGAACAAGAAGAAGAAAAAACCTTAGACATGATAAAGTTTTTACAAACGCGTGCTATCCCATTCTATGTTGTACCAGAATTTATGCTCTCTCATATCGAAGAAGATGTAGATAAAGTATTTTTAGGTGGAGTTACTTTAACAAAAGAACAAACATTTGTAACTGATGCTGGAACTAATTCAGTTGTTGCAGAGTTCCATCATGCAAAAATTCCAATTTCAATTTTTATCAGTACTAAAAAATTCTCATTGTGGGCCATTCAACCTAAACATCATACCTATAAATTCATGAAACAAAATATGGCCAATGGTGGTCATGGTGGACATGCAATGACTTACGAAACAGTACGTTTTTCGCACGATCGTTTGCCGGTAGATTTGGTTGATCAAATTGTCACTGAAGAAGCAATATATAGTCCAAAAGAGATTACAAAAGTTTTCAATAAAAAGTATCAGGATCGTAACAATTGGCGTGAACGACACTGCCTAAGTCAAGAAGACGAAGATCTGTTATGTGATTGAGACGAAGCGTAAGTGGAGTCTCTTGTTGCGATTACTGTCTTGGAGTCATAGAAGCGTAAGCGGAGTCTCTTCTCCTGTTGCCTCCACACAACTTATTCCTTAGAATAAAAACAATCTAGCTTTTTGCATGTCCACTTCATTTAAAGTTATAGGCAGCGGTGCTATTAAAGTTCTGGTACTACACGGATGGGGCGGCAGTAGCGATAGCTGGAAAGATTTTTGTGAACTAGCAATAAAATCAGAGCCCAATTTTAGCTTTATAATTCCGGATCTTCCCGGCTTTGGACAGACAACTGAACCTAATAACAAAGATGGCTGGGGTGTTAGTGACTACTTGATTTGGGTAAAAGATTTTTTATTAGATTACGAAAAAAAATCTGGCTCAAAAGTTAACAACCTTCTAACTCACTCATATGGTGGTAGAATTGCCATCAAATGGTTAGCTGAAAACGATAGCCAATTTAAGAACATAATTTTAACTGCAGCCGCGGGCATTCCCCTACCCAAAACATTGCGCACTAAATTACTTTCCAATTTAAGCAAACTAAAAAATGTTGTGCCAAAAAACTTAGAATCGGGGCTACGCAATACGTATTATAAATTGCTAAAGATCAAAGATTACAACCAAAATTCAGTATTCCTGCAAAACAGTTTTAAAAAAGCTGTACAGGAAGATCTAACACCGTTTTTGTCTATGATTAATCAACCGGTAACTCTAGTTTGGGGACGTGAAGATAGCTATACTCCACTTTGGCAAGGAGAATTAATGCAGGAAAAGATTGCCAATTCAGAGTTAATCATTTTGGAAAATACTAGACACGGCATCCATCTTCAAAGTCCAGATCAGTTAGTCAAAATTTGTTGTCAAAAATTTACATCTTAAATTAACAAATGAATCTAGTAATCATCGCCAGCATTATTTGGCTTCCTGTTGCTGCAATTCAACTGTCGGCACTTTTATATTACTGGCAACGCAAAGAGTACCGAATTGATAGAATGTTAGATTTTTTAAGATTTGACGAAGGGAAGTTAATAATAGTTCAAGGCGCAAATCTAACTCTAGTACTGTGCGCTCTAATTAATACAATCGTTGGCAGTCTAAACCCTTGGCTAAACATAATTCTTGCCGGTACTACAACGTTAGCAACTTTAACAAGAGTCAAAACAAAAGGCATACTAAGACCCAAAGTTACCAACAAACTATTAGTAATTTTAGGAATTTTCTTGACTGCGTTTAGCTTCTTAATATGGATAAATTGGCAATTTTTCTTAAACAGTATTCTTATTTGGCAACCAATTGTGATCAGTTTAATCGTTATTACTTTTCAAGTTCCAACCAAATTTGCCAAACAGTACTACATCCAAAAAGCTAGCAAAATTATTAGTCAAAAAACAGATTTAATATGTATTGGAATTACAGGAAGCTATGGCAAAAGTAGTACAAAAGAGTTCTTAGCACACATCCTCAGTGCTGCTGGTTCAGCAAACAAAACACCAGCAAATATCAATACAGAAATCGGTGTAGCTAGACATATTATCAAAACTGCGAACTCAAAAGACAACTTCCTTGTTTGTGAAATGGGTGCGTACAAAAAAGGTGAAATCAAAAAAATCGCCAAAATGACAAAACCACAAATTGGCATTATTACCGCAATTGAAAATCAACACCTATCTCTCTTTGGAACACGTGAAGCAATCAAGCAAGCTAAATCTGAACTAGTGCAAAACTTGAGTGGTAAAAAAATTGCCATTTTAAATTACGAACAGCCGCTTTGCCAAAAAGTTGGGCAAGAGTTACAAGAAAGCAATCCAGAAACAGAAGTTTATTATTATTCAAAGCTGAACAGTTCAAAGTCAGATCTAAAACTCATTGCTTCAAAAAAAACCGATCATGGCTGGGAAATAAAAATTAACTACAAAAATAAAGAGTTCAACTATCAACTTCCAAATATAGCCGAAGCATTAATCGAAAATACTTTACCAGTTATTTTGGCTGCTAAACTAGTTGCTGTAAGCGAAAAAAATATTCAAAAACAGTTAGAAACTTTACCTATACCTGGCCAATCACTTACACTTAAAAAAAGTATCAATGGTTTAACAATTATCGACGACAGTTACAACGGTAATCCAAGCGGATTTCAAGCAGGAATCAATCAATTAAAAAATTTACCACAAAGCAACAAGTATTGTGTTACAATCGGTTTGCTAGAATTAGGAAAAGAAGGACCCGTTGAACATGCAAAACTAGGCAAACTGCTAAACGATTCTCAAATCAAAACAATTGTTTTAAAACAACTGGCATATGAACAAATGTTAAGCGGCATAAATAACAACAATAGTTGCATCTCATATATTAGCGATAACGATGAAATAATAAATATACTAAAAAATTCCGACCCGGCAGATACTGCAATCTTCATTGCTAACCGAATACCTACAAACCTAAAAAATAAAATATTTGCTTTATAAAACTGACTAAGCGTTATGCGACCAACTTTCACCTCATTCGCACCAAACATTGAACTCGACGATATCGTAAGAATTTTCAAAATCTTACTGCCTTGGAACTGGCCAAAAATTAAAAAAAGCCCGACTCAACTATCCGAAACAATTAGCAAACATTTCAACAAAAACACCTTCTTATTTGATAGTGGCCGAACAGCACTTAAAGAACTTCTTAAAGGTTACAACTTTCCCAAAGGCAGCAAAATAATTATTCAAGCATTTACTTGCAGTGTCGTACCTCATGCTATTATCCAAGCAGGCTACAAACCAATCTATATCGACATAAACACTGATTACAATATAGACACTTTCAACCTTGCCGCGTATCTAGAAGCTAACAAATCAAACGTAAAAGCTATAATTGTACAAAACACTTTTGGTATTCCAGCCCCAATTCAGCAAATCATTAAAATCGCTAAAACTCACAACATCGTTGTCATTGAAGATCTAGCACATTCTTTAGGCAGTGAACTACAAACAAAAAATGGTTTTAAAAAGTTAGGTACTTTTTCGGACAGCGCAATCCTAAGCTTCGGCAGCGACAAAACCATCAGCTGCACACGAGGTGGCGCAGTAGTAACAAATAACAAACAACTAACCGCATATCTTTCAAAGCTTAATTTAACTAGACCACCTTTAATTTCCTTAACAAAGCAGGTACTACAGCCCTTGTTCTTTTTTATGCTCAAGCCATTCTATAACTTAGCAGGCATCGGTATCGGTAAATTTTTATTGTACTCCCTGAAAAAATTCAGAGTTTTACCACAAACAGTAACTTTAGGAGAAAAGCAACTAACCGAACAAGTCACCAGCTACAATTTAGCGCCTTGCCTAAGCTATTTACTACTAAACCAATGGCAAAAATTAGATAAATTTGTTAAACATCGGCGCAAAATTAGTAAAATCTACTACTCAAAATTACGCACTAAATTCGGTTTTGCACCTATATTGCCCGGATGGACATTACTCCGCTTTCCCATAGAAGTCCGTAAGCGACAAACCGTAATGAAAATTTTAAAAAAACAAAATTTGCACTTTGACGTCTGGTACGATCAAGTCGTTGGCCCAAATGGAACAAATATGCAAAAAACAGGCTACAAATCTGGCAGCTGCCCCATGGCCGAATTATTAGCTCGCGACGTCATCAATCTACCAACCCACATTGGTATTACAGCTAAAAAAGCTCATAAAATCGCTAACTTCATCCTTAACAATTCAAATATTGACTACTAAGATAAGTATAAAACCAATCACAAATCGTCAAACTTGGGAAAACTTACAAAGTTTATGCAGTCCGCAAGTTTTTGTGCAAGCTTGGGAATATGCGGATTTTTTGCGTAGTTATGGTGATCAAGCGTTTTTCTTAGGAGTTTATAGCGCAAACGAACTAATAGGTGGCAGTCTAATTGCCTTAGTAAAGGCTAAACGCGGCAACTTTTATTACCTCCCATATGGCCCAATTACCATTAAAGAGTACCAAAAAGCTGAAGTAATAAGCCAAATTACACAAGAACTAAAAAAACGAGCTCAAGCAGAAAAAGTTAATTTTATTCGTATCAGCCCATTTTGGCCAGAAAATTCAGAAAATTTTGCACTTATGAAAAAATCTGGCTACCGCCGTTCTCCACTCCATGCGCTTGCCGAAACAACTTGGATACTACCTCTCGACCGTAGTCCAGATGAGTTGCTTAAAAATATGAAGCAAAACCACCGCAACCTCATCCGCCGCGCTGAACGTGATGGTGTAATAATTAAAAAAACTCAAGATCTAAGTAGTTTAAAAAATCTGCATGAGCTACTAAAAATAACTGCCGCCCGTCATAAATTCACACCGTTCTCCTACAAATATATCGAAACTGAATTTAAAGCCTTTTTGCCAGACAAAACTTACATATACGAAGCCTATTACAACAACACCTTACTTGCCAGTGCCACAATTTTTTTCCACGGTGACACAGCAGTTTATCGCCATAGCGCATCAGTTAACAACCCTGAATACGGCAAAATCCCCTTCAACTACGCCATTCAATGGGAAGTAATAAACGATGCCATTCAAAAAGGTTGTAAATATTACAATTTTTGGGGCATTGCACCCGAAGATGCACCCGCAAACCACCCTTTTAAAGGACTAAACAATTTTAAAAAAGGCTTTGGTGGCGAACAAATTGACCTCCTCCCCTGCCACGACTACCCACTAAACTTTAAGTACTGGGGCAACTGGATCATAGAAAAAGTAAGAAAATGGAAA
>CAYLRB010000010.1:0-30896 GCA_964386265.1 uncultured Candidatus Peribacteria bacterium
CCATCAACACGCTGTAAATCACCTCTAGAGTTGCGAATAAACTCCGTTTCACACAAACGTAAAACGTTAAAAATATTCTCACTGCCTACCGGCTCTCTAAATACAGCAATTGGAAACCCACGATAGACAGCGTTTTGCAGCTCTTTAAGTTCCTGTGAAGCTTGTCCTGTACAAAACGAACCATCAGGCGAATCTATCCTCACACAACTGTCAGGTTGACTGGAATTCGTAATTTTATCACGAACACTTTTTTGCTGTTCAGCAGATCCATTTGAATCAATTATTGACTTCTGCTCTTTACAAGACTTCAATATTAGTGGATCCAAAACCAATGGACCTCTAGCACCAATCGCACTCTTTTCTTTAGCAGCTTTATCTAGAGCAAGTAAATTTTTACAATTAGAAGCCTTACAAAATGAAGCAGCCTCTGGCAAAGTATGAAAATACACACTAGACTGATTTAAATTTTGAGCTCCTTCTACTGGAGGTAATAGACCACCTTCAACACATAAAGTATCTCTCAAATCAGTAATCGATCCCTCATCTTGCGCCTTAATTAATGCAGGCTGCCACAAACAGGCTATCATCAGCAGTGTCAAAAATCGAAATATTAGTGCTCTAACAAACATCTTAATTTTTTATAGTAATAGAGATTGAACAAACCTAATTATGGAGTATGCGAAAATAACAATCACAATACCCACTAAAGCCAACTTGAACGTTTCCTTACCTTTGGCCAACATATCATCATCACCGGCAGCCACAAGCATGTAGTATGCTGCAATCACAATTACTACTAATGAAACTATACCAATCCCCCAAGTTAAAAATGTCGCAACTGTAACTATTAAATCAACAACCGGATTACCAGACTCAGTTTCTGCCAGCAAATCTCTCTGACCAGGGGCTATTAAACCCCGCTCAGGATCACTTGGGTCAAAATACTCAATTTCCGAAGGAGTATTTGTTGCTAGTTGATCAACTCTTCCAAGTTCAATTGGTTCATTCTTACCATTACAGTTGTAATCAACATAAACATTATAATCCTTATTGTTAGTTTTATACTTAGGATTAATAACGTTTACATAACAACGAACCCGATCAGTCGAACAACGACCTTGCGCAGCTAATTCAGCCAAACTTCCTGGACAGTCTTCAAAGCCTTTTTTAACTTCGGAATCGGCAGCCTGTGCCGAAACATTTACAGCAAATCCAAAAAAACAGCTTATAACAAGCACAAACCCAATAAAACTTCGCAAGATTTTGTCCAAAGGCCTAAATTTCAAGAATTTTTATTAAAAAATCCTTTAATTATAACACAGATTTTGCCTTAAGTGAACACTATTTAGCACAAACCGGCGGTAATATGTACACTATCCAAATAGCAAAATATTACTTAATCAAAATCTGCCGTGGTTTTGCACCATTAACTGGGCCTATCACGCCATTCTCCTCAAGCAAATCCAGTATGCGTGCCGCTCTAGCATAACCAATCTTTAACCTTCTCTGTAAAAGGGAAGCAGACGCTTTTTGATGTTCAACAACTATTCTCATTGCTTCGTGATACAAATCATCCTCAGCACCTTCACCATCACCAATTAGTGGCGCGCCTGATGGACCTGTTCTTTGCTTAATAACCGTCTCACGATAATCAGGCTCCATTGTAAGCTTTAATTTATTTGTAACTGCTTTAATTTCAGCAGAAGAAACATAAACACCTTGAACCCTAACTGGCTTCCCTAAATCTTTAGGCAAATACAACATATCACCTTGACCCAAAAGATCTTCAGCACCCATCCCATCCAAAATCGTGCGCGAATCTATACTAGAAGTTACGGCAAAAGAAATTCTAGTTGGAATATTAGCTTTAATTAAACCCGTGATTACATCAACAGATGGTCTCTGCGTTGCCACAATTAAGTGAATACCAACGGCACGAGCCATTTGAGCAATCCTACAAATAGACTGTTCAACATCTTTACCATTACTAAGCATTAAATCAGCCAACTCATCAATAACAACAACAATTTTAGGCATCTTCTTCATTCTTCCTTCATCTCCATTATACTCATCAATATTACGACAACCTGCTTGCGCCAAAGTCTCATAACGTTGCATCATCTCGGAGACACACCAACTTAAGGCATTTGCAGCTTTTTCTGGCTCTGTAATAACCGGAGTAAGCAAATGTGGTATCCCATTATAATCTAACAGCTCAACACGCTTAGGATCTATTAATATTAAACGTAAATCACTAGGCGAATTTTGATACAAAAGAGAGAGCAATATAACATTCATCCCCACAGATTTACCCGCACCAGTCGCACCAGCAATTAGCAAATGCGGCATATTTGCAATATCTGCAACCATAGGTTTTCCACTAACATCCCTACCTAAAGGTATTGTTAATTTAGATTTTTTAACTAAAGCCTGACACTCTGCGGAAAGTAGTATTTCTTTTAAGTAAACAAAAACGCGATCATCAGCAGGAACTTCAATACCAACAAGCGACTGCCCAGGAATTGGAGCTTCAATCCTAATTGCCTTAGCTGCCAAGGCCAAAGCCAAATCACTTTTAAGTGATGTAATTTTAGACAATTTAACACCTTCACTTGGCTGCAAAGTATATTGAGTAACAGTCGGGCCAACGTGAACGTTTTTCATAATTACTTTAATTCCAAACTGCTCCAACTTAGAACGTATCACCTCAGCATTCTTTTTAAGCAACTTATCATCAGCAAAAACTTGTGAATTTTGATCACTGAGCAAGTTCAACGGGGGACTCTCCCAAGTAACAATTTTCTCAACCAACATTGCAGTTGTCTCATCCTCTGCTTCCTCATCAAACTCAGACACAGGACTATACAAAGGCAACTCTTGTACAACCTCAGACTCACTACCTTTACTATCTTTATCATCTTCAACACTTGCTTTATATGAGTCCTCTGTTGCGAAATCTGGTTTAATAATTTGAACATGCTCAAGTGCCTCTTCGTCAGCGTAGTCCAGCTCATCCAGTAGCTCATCTTCAGTAGCAACAGCTACAGAAGCACGTTTCGTTTTCTTAGCTGGCTCCTCTTTACCAAAAGCAGTTTTTAGGAATCCCAAAACCGCTTGCTCAAACATCAACAAGATTGAAATCATAAACAAAGCAACAAAAACAACTGCTGCTGCCAATCGACTCATTTTCAACCAATCCTGAAAAATATAGTTAAGCGCATAACCAACAAAACCACCATGAGAACCTTCTCGCGCAAACTGCGTAGCTTGCTCTATTGGAATTGCCAAATGCAAAATACTCAAAAAAGCGGTTAAGAAAAGAAAAACACCCAAAATCCTGGCCATATTAAACTGCGCTTTCTTTTGAATCATAACAAAGAAACCCAACAACAATGAGGCAACCGGTAGCAGATATATTCCCCAGCCAAAAATAGGTGCTAAAAATCCCAAAACCAAGCCAGATAAAATACCTAAGCCACCAAAGAAACTAATAGTTAGCAAAATTGCCACAGTAAAAAAAACAATAGCCCAAATAACGCCTGAAACTTCCTGATCAACCTCCAAAGCAACTGTTTTTGCTCGCTTACGCTTCTTCTTAGTTTCTCCAAAAAGTAAACGATCAAGTAATCCTAAACCTGCTGTTTGAGTTTTACGTCTACGTCTAACCATATTTGTTTTAGTTTTTTATCGAACTTCAACCGCTAATATATAAGATTATAGCAAATGATTCAAATAAACGGAAGTAAGTTGGTTGACAGAATTGAATAAAACATTTCAAGTTTAGCGCAAAACGGCTGCTACTGATCTTCGTACACCGAATTGTATACGATCACTTGACTCCTCATCAATAGCATCCAAATACATAAAGCCATGACCTCTATAGTTGGTAAATTCAGAAAATTGACCATAAATAAGTGGCTCATATCCAGTTTCATCAGCAGGATATCTACTTGTCAGCAATGTAGCAGTAAAAGGTTCTCCATCAATTTTCGCACCAGTATTCATAACGGAGTCCCAGCAATAAAAAAGAGCCATTCCGAATTTATCCAAGTTTACGTCAATTTCAAGTAAATGTTTCCATCTTTCACTTGGTACATTACTCCCCTCAGGAAGTTTGGGTAAGTTAGGAACTGAATCAATAATATAAACAAAGTCTTCTTTCAACTCTAAACTACTATCGCATTGAGCAACAAAAGAATTAGAGTTAAACCGTCCAGTATTAGCTGCTTTCTCAATATGACTTAGTTTAAATCCATTTTTCCCCAAAAAAAGAGCCGGTTTAGCCATATGCAAAACATTCTCCATCAACTTACCGTAATCATTATTTGCCAAAAATGATCGAATTATTTTAATTATAGCAGTGGTATTGTCCTCTTTTGAAAATTTTGCAATAATGGACTCAAAATTTTTACGAAGTATGGAACTAATTCGGCCAACATTACTTTTTGCATAGTATATTTTCGAAACCACTTCGTTTGCCTTCTGTAATTCCAAATTCCAATTAAAACCACGCAATAGTAAAGCTAAGTAAAAAACTTGCCCCAATGGATCTAATTGAGACAAAACTTTTCCATCAACCAATGGTTTTATGGACTCAAAACCAAAAAGGTAATCCCTAACAACACTAGATGAAGCAACATCATTTGGCATTTTACAAACTAAACGACAAAGTTCGTCTTTCGAAAAAGGCTCAGACCCAAAACAGCCACGTAAAGCTTGAAGATAACTTAATTCCGCATCAACACCTTCAGTGTCAACACTAGGCAATACTTCACTCATAGTTTAAGATAAATTCTAAAATTAATTATAACCAAGATTCAACTTTGGTCAACAGTTACCCAAGCAACTATTTATCGTCGCTTCTCCAATTTTTCTTGCCAAATTTCTAAGTTCGCGGTAAGATCGAGTTTTCCACTCTTAAGTCATTCAATTAATGACCACATTTAGAACTGAAAAAGATAGCCTAGGGAAAATAAAAATTCCCGCTCATGTATATTATGGAACTACTACGGCGCGCGCGCTTAATAATTTTCAAATTAGCCAAGAGCGTGCACCTAAAGTGTTTAAAGTTAGTCTTGGCAAACTAAAACTAGCGTGCTGCCTAACAAATTTTAAACTTGGCCTAATTACCGAGCCGCAAATGCTAGCAATTGCACAAGCTTGCCAAGAGTTCTGCGAAGGGCACTTTGACGAATACTTTCAACTAGACGTTTATCAAGCAGGAGCTGGCACATCATATAATATGAACGCAAACGAAGTAATTGCAAATCGAGCAAATGAACTTTTAGGTTATGCAAAAGGTAGCTACAAAGCCATCCATCCCAACGATCATGTCAACATGGCACAGTCAACAAATGACACTTTCCCGACAGTTACTAAAATCGCTATCTTAACAAGATTACCAATTCTATTAGACTCTCTTAAAGATGTAATTAATGAACTAAAAAACATTGCGGAAAAAGAGAAACACACAATTAAGGTAGGGCGCACTCATATGCAAGACGCTGTACCAATAACAATTGGCCAAGAGTTTTTAAGCTACACAGATGCACTTGAACAAAGTCTAGAAACCATTGCCGACCTTGCCAAACCACTTACTAAAGTCGGCATCGGAGGAACAGCAACTGGCACAGGACTTAATTCGCATCCACAATATCAAGAAACTGTAATTAAAGAGCTAAACACACTAACCAGATTAAAACTAGTAAAGTCAAACAGCAACACTGCTTCAAATAATAATTTTGCTCCATTCAGTACTTTTAGTGCTGGCTTACGCTCACTTGCAACCAACTTATTAAATTTATCCGAAGATCTCAAAATGATGAACTCCGGCCCAAAAGCTGGACTCGGCGAAATAGAGTTACCAGCAGTACAACCCGGATCATCAATAATGCCCGGCAAAACAAATCCATCAATTTTAGAGTGCTTAGACATGATCTGTATGCAAGTAATTGGCCTAGACACAACAATCAGTGTTGCATCACAAAGAAGCCACTTTGAGCTTAACGTACATTGTCCACTTATTATGTACAACACACTAACAGCAATGGAGATCCTTGCAAATGGACTAATTATGTTAAAGAACCACTGTTTAGTTGGAATAAAATTCAACCATGAAAGAATCCAAAAGGGATATGAAGCTAGTTTATGCAAAGGTACAGCACTAATTCCGTATCTTGGATATAGCCTAACAACAGATATCGTAAGGTCTGCAGCAAAAAACCAACACACAATTGACGAGGAGGTTTTAAATCGAGGTTTAATTAGCGAAGAACGACTAAAACAGATATTTAGCGAAAGCAGACTAACATCCCCAAGCGAACGCCTAGATCTACTGGAAAATTCAGAAGAAGAAGTTCAACACAAGCAAACCTCTACAACTTAGGCCTATACAAAGCAAAGTCAAAAATTGGCAAAAAGCTGTTTGGAGCTACTTGAACATTAAGCTTATGTGAACTACTTTTGCTATAACCGGTTGCTTCTATCTCTGCAAAAGGAGTTACCAAATTACCAGACTGACCGCTATTTCCAAGCGATGCTATATCCCAAACTCGATAAAAAATACTAGCTCCTTTTTTTGTGTCTATGGCCAATCCTCGATCATTAATCTTAGCTGGATCCAAAAAATTTGACAAAATCAGATAACTATCTTTATGTGTCGCTAAAAAGTCGCGGATGGTTACTACACTACCTGGTTCAAAATCTGCTTCATCTGCTTCAATTGACGAAGGAAAAAAAGTACCTGCGTTCCAACAAAAGCTTCCATTTAGGCCTAAACAAGTTGGACGCTCTGGAGTTGTACCTCGTGTTGAATCTTCCAAAAAGGCTGCTGGCATAAATTCGCTAATCGAATCAATTTTACCTGTGGTTTTACTAGTACCAAATAGCTTCCAACGAATTACATCATATTGATTTAATCTGCTCTCGCTCAAACGTGGACCCAATGGCCAATAATAATCAACACGGAACTCTTGAATCTCATTTGCCAATGGGATTGTAATTGAATCATTTAATGCCATCTCATTATAACTTGCCTCAGCAGGGAAACGCACATTTCCACGATCCAACGCATCCGCTTCATATTTAGTTAAATAGGGGATTCTGTTAGTCAAAGCCTGGATTTTGTAATCTAACACAGCACCACTAACTTCATTTAAGTTTAAACTAGTTTCATTAACTTCAAACCCTGGTTTGCCTTCTTGCAAATCCAATAATGCTAGTTCAATACCACTTTCAGCTGCAAAATAGGCCTTTGTACCATCTATCAAATTAACCAATTGACGGCTTTCGCGACTAATTAATGTGCCTACGCCAATCGTTACTAACGTCAATAGTCCAGTAAATATCAAAGCAACCAATAGCGCACTACCTTTTCTTTTTAATCGAAGATTTTTGCAAAATTTACTTAACATAAATATTAACGGCTACGGATATTATAAACGCGCGAAGAAATTGTTGTCTCCAGTTTTATAGGCTCTCTACCTGGATATGTAACTGGCTGAACCTCAACCCTTAGACTAAGCTGTGGTTGATATAACTGAGCAAGATTAACATCTAGATCCGGACTATAAGGATCTTCAAGTGGAAACAAGTTAAAGTCAAAATTTTTCACCAATACTGAGTCCGAAAACAGTTCTTGACCACGAAAAGCAGGCCAAGGAAGATCAATATTTACACGCCTTTGAATCTGATAACTTACAGCATATGCCTCAACATCATCAATTTGGCGTGGTGTAACCTGCAGAACTCTACGCTCAAGACCATTCTTTGCGATAAAAGCAACTGTTCTTCCGCTAATGTCAGCAGCACACAGTTCGCCAGCTTCAAAACATTGATAATCAAGCGCCAACTCACGTACATCAGTACTAATAAGTGTAACTACATCGTTAAGCTCACTATAAGTTGCTCTATACCTATTTGCTTCAATCTGTGTTCCAATAATTCTTAAAACAGAGGTCAAAATAAAAGTTGTAAATATCATAAACACAAACAATGCAACTGTAATCTCAATCAGAGTAAATCCGCTATTTTTCTTAAGTAAAAACATGAAAATGAGTTAATTACAGTGGACCTTGCTTCCAATCAGTTAATATAAAATCATAGGCTACCTGACGAGTTTTAGCTCGTAAAGTAAACTCTGTTACAGCTGTCACTTTCAAAGGCGGTAAATCAGCATGTTTAACAAGCTCTGGATCATTCACTACTTCAACAACTAAATATCTTGAAAATGGCGTTCTTTCACCAACATTACTATGATTATAACCAAATTCAGAGTCGTAAAAGAGCAAATTCTCTTCATTGGCAGGCGATGTCGCCTCTAATTTCCAAGGATATAAATTATCAACATCTTTTTTCACTAATCTATAAATTGCTTTACCACTTTTTGGCCACAAGCTTTCATTCCACAAACTAGATGTATCCGCCTCAAAACTAAAGTTCTGCAACCAATTACCATCTCGCATGTTTCTAGCAACTTCCAATGCTTCTTGACTAAGGCCATTTGCAACCAAATATGCTTGATTTAATTGATTCTGCCTTAAATTTTGATTCACCATTGCAGTCACTGCAACTATCGTAACTGTTAAAATCATCACAGCAATAATCACTTCCAGCAAATTAAAACCATTTCTCTTATTCATTGTTCCTTGGATCAGAAACTAATGCTTGCCCTGTCAATAAGTTCAAAAAAATGGACTTAACTTTGCCCTGTTCACGCAACGCCAAATCAATTTGCAAAACTGCCTCATCGCGTACTAGCAACTCAGCTCTCTTTGGTAGAAAAACCTCACCTCGTGGAGGTGAAAAATAAAACACAAAATCGTTAATTTCCTCACCTGCTAATTGTGCTTTTTTAAGGATAAGATCATCTTCAAAAAAATTAATATCTGTTTTAGCAAAGTCATCACACCCAACTAAGTTATTTATATATGGAGCTTTTACAGCAGCAACACCTTGCTCATTAAACAGCAAACCAAGACATTCAGCATCTCCTTTGCTTACGGTGATTCTTTTTTGCTCATTTACCATTGTAACAAAATCGTCTGTTAGTAGCCCCAATCTATAACTTTCCATTATAGTTCTATACCCTCCAATTACAACAATACTCAAAATTGCAATTACCGTTGTAACTACAACAAGTTCGATCAATGTAAATCCTCTATATATAGCTTTATGCACCGACACTTTGAGTTAAGTTAAATATTGGCAACAATACAGCTAAAGCAAACAGAACTACAAATCCTGCCACTATAACAATCACAATCGGACCAATCACAGTACCCAAATTTTTCAATTGATACTGAATCTCCTCATCATACTGATTAGATAAACGTAAACTTAAATCAGCTAAATTTGCTGAGCTCTCACCAATCGCCATAATTTGCGAAACATTTGCTGAAAACAAAAAAGGCGCAGTTGCCATGATTTGCGACATTGGCTTACCTAACTGAACTTGCTCCATTAATTCACGAGTTTTTAACTTATACAACTGATTGCTTAACGCCTTCTCAGTCAACTGCAGTGCAACTTGAATTGGAACACCAGACTCAATAAGAACGCCAATTGAATTTGTAAAAATAGCAGTATTAAACTTACGCACCAACTCACCCACATATGGCAACTTCAGTAGATTATAATGCCATCTAATTCTACCACTATCACTACCAATATATATTTGGAATAAAAGAATTGCAGCAGCAATCAAACCTAAAAACACAAACCAGTAACGTGTTAAAATTTTACTACCGCTAATTAAAAGCTTCGTAATACCAGTCAATTCAATTCCATTTTCAGCGTATAGAGATTCTAACTGCGGAACTACAAAAGTTACCATCACAATTATAGCTACAGTCAATACCACACCGACAATAACTGGATATAGTAGCGCAGCTTTAACCTGCTCTTTAACTTTTTCAGCTCGCTCAGCTTGCTCAGACAGTCTGGCAAACGAAGACTCTAATGAACCAACAGTTTCACCAGCCTGAATAACACCCAGCTCAGCCTCGGTAAACACAGTAGGGAAGCGGCCCAATGCTTTTGACAAACTAGAACCTTCTTCAATTAAATGTTTAATTGTCATAATTATTCTATAAAACCTTTCATTCTCTGCTTTATCAAGCAAAATCTGCAACGAGTTTAATGAAGTAATACCTGAACCAACCAAAACACTAAACAATTGATAAAACTGACTTTTATCCTTACCTGTAATCTGCATTCTCTCAACAAAAGCATGTTTTATTCGCTCACTAAACGTAAGATCTTTTACGGAAGAAATACCATATACAAATGGCTTAAAACCTTTACCAACTGTTTTTACTGCATCTTGCCAAACAAAACTCATAATATTTATTAAATCAAATTAAGCGTGGTAAGTCTCAATAGTAGCTGCAAAATTAATTTGAATAGGTAATTCACCACCTAAAGACAAGTTAAAATTACGAATTAAGAAAAAGCGATTTTGCGCTTCAATATCATGCAAGAACTCCAAAAAGTTAAACAAACCACCAGACACATTTAAAGACAAAGACACCGTAGTAATGTATTCCGAATCTGATTTACTAGCACTAAAAGTCAAACTCTCCATATTCAAATTGTTCTCCCTAGACATTCTAGAAAACTGCTCAATAATTGCATCTTGATCAAACTTGTTTGGCACTGCAGCCGCAACAAGACGACCATCAATTTCGCGGCCTCCCTTAGCTTCTACCTCGCCATTATCAACCAAACCTGCCTCCTGCAATCTACCTAAATCCGACTGTAAAGTACTAATCTCTTGATCTAATACTTTCTTTTCATCTCTAACAGGAACCAGCCACAAAGTATAAACAGCAACTAGTACCAAAAGAAGCAATAAACTTACAATTCTTGATTTGTTATTCATTTATATTGGATTTAAATATTAATTAGCAATCTGCCTTGCTCTTTGACGCAATTCATTTACAACAGCTTCAGCACCTTCAGGCGCTTGAATTTCTTCACTACTTTCATCTTCCGAATTTACACTTTCGATCAATTCTTGTGCATCAACTAGCTCACTTTCCTCATCAGCTTCATATATCGTTGTAATCGAGTATTTTAATAACTCTTGGCCAGTTTGACTAACCGTGCTCGAAACGCTAGGAATGAAAACTTCAGTAAAATTCTTATCTGCAACAAGCGCTTTCAAAAGAGTTGCCGCATCCTGATAAGGATCAACACTATTTTCAGTAGAGCTTAAAGCTACATTCAAACGCCCTTCCTCTGTTGCATTAATTGAACTAACCGATACAACATCACCTTTAGATACTACACCAAAAAAATCAGTTAAAACGTTTGTCCACAAAATTCTTTCACCTTGCTTACTTGCCAAAAACTGCTTTTTCGTTTCATCGGTAACTTTAGCTGCATCTTGCCCCTCCGCGGATTCAAGCTTGGCAACTCTAGTTGTTAACTCCTCTTTTTCCGAAGACAATTTAGTATTTTGAATGTTTGTATAAATTGATAAACCAATCATCCCCAACAACAATAGGATCAGTATAACGTTTCTAAACCCCAATACTGGTGCATCAATACCGTTTACCGGCGTGGAAGATGGTGGCTGTTCTGTACCAAGTACCATATAAGTAATTAAAAATCCTTAAATTATAGCACAGAAGCAACGAAAATAAAACACTTTTGCCAAAACGAACATACATGAGTTAAATTACATATAAGTCACAAATCTACATGTCACAACAACGCAAAAATTTTATATATCGCAACGAAACCTTCACTTGCCAAAACTGCTTAATTGAAAATCCTTTACCTAAGCAAGGTATACGAAATCATTGTTATTCATGCTGTTACTCTATGCATCTCGACAAAGATGTACCCGGAGACAGGTTATCAACCTGCCAAGGGCTAATGATCCCACAAGAAGCATATCAAAACTCTTCAAAAGGCTGGATGATCGTTCACTGTTGTCAAAAATGTGGACATAGAAGTGTAAACAAAATTTCAGATGACGATAACTGGGATCAAATTATTAAGTTAACAAATAGATACTAAATTACCCATGCTGATACCTAGAAAAGTCATCAATCAATACAAGCTTAAACAAAGTAAGCTAATTATTGCGTGTAGCGGCGGTAGCGATTCAATGTGCCTGCTTCACAACATCCAACAAATAGTACCCAATAATCAAATTATCGTAGCTCACATTAATCACCAACTAAGAAAAACAGCTAAAAGAGATGAAGATTTTGTTAAACGATACGCTAACAAGCACAAACTTGAATTTATTACAAAAAAAATTGCCCTAAATTCACAAAAAAATTTAGAAGCAGAAGCAAGAAAACTGCGCTATGAAGCTTTACAAGAAATTAAAGCAGACTACAATGCCGATTACATACTTACTGGCCATCACCAAGATGACCAGATCGAAACAATTTTACTCAATTGGCTTAGGGGAACAAAGTTACGTGGTTTAATTGGAATTTACGAACAACAACGAAACACAAACGTACTACGTCCACTATTAACTGTACCTAAGTCAAAAATATTAGAGCAAATAAAAGAAGCGAACCTATCGTATTGCGAAGATGAAACCAATCAGGATTTAAAGCACAAAAGAAATGAAATTCGGCACGTAGAAATTCCAAAATTAGCAAAAATTTGGCCAAACTACAAAAAAGAGATTATTCAACTAAGTAGCTTTGCACTCAAATGGACTATCAACCAGACAACAATTTTAGTTGATCTAATTGCAAACTTGGAAATAAAGCAAAAACAAGAAACACTAACAATAGCAAATATTAGTGATGCAGCAAATTTAGCACTCATAATAACAAATGCATTTGAATTACCTAGGAGGACAACAGCAATTCTAAACCTCACTAATATATTGAGTCGAACAAATAAAGGAAACTTCTACGTAAACAAAAATTTTAGAATAAAAAGTGGAAAAATCCTTCAATTATGCGAAGTACCTATTAGTTCTTTTTAATATAATACCCCAAGAATCTTCTTGCTATCAAACCGCCACCATAATAAACTGGAATGCGCAACTAAATCTTAAATTTTTGAATGGATAAAAAATCAAACAAAGTAACAAAACCTAATAAAACTCCACTAACAGGCCTAATTGCTTTAATAGTAATCGCAGGTATTCTTAGCGTTTTTGCATTTTACCAAACGCCAAGTATTCGTGAAGTTTCACTAAGTGAGTTCAAACAAGATCTCGCAAAAAAAGAAATTAAAAACAATCAAATACTAATCGAGGGTGACAAAATTACTTACGAAGACCTAACAGGAGGAACATTATTTACTTATAAAGAAAATAACTCAATTTTAAGTGACATACTTACCCAAAAAGAAATACAATCATTAAAAGTTAAAGTTGATCCAGAAGGCAACTTTCTCTTTACACTAATTCAAATTCTACCCGCAATATTAATTATATTGTTTTTGTTCTTTATATTCCGGCAAGCACAAAACAACAATGCACAAGCAATGAGCTTTGGAAGAAGTCAAGCCCGCTTACACGACAAAACAGGCAAATCAGCAAAATTCGATGATGTTGCAGGCGCAGAAGAAGCCAAAGAAGAACTAGTTGAAGTTGTCGATTTTCTTAAACAACCCAAAAAATATCACAAAATGGGAGCAAAAATTCCTAAAGGAGTGCTTTTAATTGGGTCTCCGGGGACGGGCAAAACTTTACTAGCTAGAGCAGTAGCAGGCGAAGCGGATGTACCATTCTTCAGTATATCTGGCTCTGAATTCGTAGAAATGTTTGTTGGCGTTGGCGCAAGTAGAGTAAGAGATCTATTTAAAAAAGCCAAACAACAAGCACCATGCATTATATTTATCGATGAAATAGATGCAGTGGGTCGCAAGAGGGGAGCTGGTTTTGGTGGAGGACATGATGAAAGAGAGCAAACGCTAAACCAAATTCTAACAGAGATGGATGGCTTTGATAACGATACAGGAATAGTAGTAATGGCTGCAACAAACAGACCAGACGTACTAGATCCAGCGTTACTAAGACCTGGCCGTTTCGATCGTCGTGTTGTAGTCGAAAGACCAAACATTAATGATCGTGAGGATATTCTAAAAGTTCATACTCGCAACAAGCCAATGGCAGAAAACATAGATTTAAAAGTAGTTGCAAGACAAACACCAGGTTTTGCAGGTGCCGACCTAGAAAATCTAGTAAACGAAGCCGCCATCATGGCAGCCAAACATAATCAAAAAAACATTACTCAAGACAATCTTGAGCGTTCAATTGAAAAAATCGTAATTGGATTAGAAAAAAAATCTCGCAAACTTAGTAAAAAAGAACTGGAAATTACAGCATACCATGAGGTAGGACATGCAATTGTAGGACATGCAATCCCAGAATGTGATCCCGTAAACAAAATATCAATTATTGCACGAGGTCATGCACTAGGAGTAACCTGGTTTCTTCCAACAGAAGATAGTCACCTTTACAGCCGCAGCAAATTTGAAGCAGAAATCTGCTCATTACTAGGTGGTTACTGTACAGAAGAAATATTCTTTAAAGAAGTTACAACCGGGGCATCAAATGATTTAGAAAGAGCAACAAAAATCGCTCGCGACATGGTTACAAAATATGGGATGAGCGAACTTGGCCCAATTCGATTCGGCGAAGACAATGAAGAAGTTTTCCTAGGACGCGACTTTGCACATGCAAAAAACTACTCTGAAGCAATCGCCGGAAAAATTGATACATTAATTCATGAAACAATCCAAAAAGCCTACAAAAGAACAAAAGATATTATCTTAGAAAATAAAGATCTACTTAGCAAAATTGCTAAAGACTTATTAGAAAAAGAAAATATCAATCGAGAAGAGTTCTTAGCATATTTCCCTTCAAAATCATGAGTGATCCAATCGGCAAACTAGCAGTAGATATATATCAAACCGCAACGAACGTTATTATTGTTGCACCAATCGCTGGACTTACTGAAAGTGAGATTCAGATTGACCTAAATCAAGACATCCTAACAATAAGCGGCGAAAGAAGAAACTATTTAAAAAAAGTTACTGCAGAAGATTATTTGGCACACGAATGCTATTGGGGTCCATTTGAAAGAAAGATTATTCTACCACCTTTACTCGATGCTGATAAAATAAAAGCAGACTACACCAACGGCATTCTTAAAATCACTATCCCAAAAATATCTTCAGACAAAAAGAAAAAAACAATACCCATTACGTAAAATGAAAATGAAAAAAGTACGCAAAGCAATTTTCCCCGTTGCAGGCTTTGGCACAAGATTTTTACCAATCACCAAGTCTCAACCAAAAGAGATGTTACCAATTGTAGACAAACCAGTAATACACTACTTGGTTGAAGAGGCTGTTGCATCAGGTATCGAAGAAATAATATTAGTCACAGGGAGAGGTAAGCAAGCAATTGAAGACTACTTTGATATATCTTTTGAGTTAGAATACAACTTAGTAGAAAGAGGCAAGCACGACTTGCTTAAAGAGGTTGCTGAAATACCAAATATGGCACGGTTTGTATATGTTAGACAACAAATACCGCGCGGAGATGGCCATGCCATCTTATGCGCAAAAAACCTAATTGGTAATGAACCATGTGCCATTCTCTACGGAGACGATCTAGTAAGAGGTGACCAACCAGCATTAGCTCAACTAATTGAAGTTTACCAACAAACAGGAGAATCAGTTATTGGTCTTACAGAGATACCTAATTCGGAAACAAAAAAATACGGCATTGTTAATGGCAAAAAACATGATTTTTGCACAAACACAATCAAACTAGAACAGTTCATAGAAAAACCAGATCCAAAGGTTGCACCAAGCAATTTAGCTGTCATAGGAAAATACATCCTTACCCCAGATATTCTTGAAGAACTTAACAAAATCAAAGAAGGTGGCAGTGAAGACGGCGAGATAAGACTAGCTGACGGAATTATTGAATCTATAAAAAAGGGATTAAGTATTAATGGTAAATTGATTTCTGGCAAGAGATATGATGCAGGAAGCAAGATAGGTTTTCTCAAGGCGACCATTGATTTTGCGCTTGAGAGAGAGGATCTACGAGGTGAACTACTAGAACACTTACGGAATATTGAAATTTAAGTCATTTTAAGGTATTATGTCTAGATACGTTCTAACAGTTACCTTAAAATGCTTATTCAAAAAACCAATACACCGTACTACGAGCAGTTAAAAGAAGCCAGCGAACTAAAGCAAGCAGGCCAACATGCAGAAGCAATTAAAATCTGCCAAGCAGTATTATACGACGACCTAGATTGCGCTGAAGCTTACGAAGAAATTGGCGACAACTATTTAAGTATTCGCGATTTTGAATCAGCAATCAAAGCTTTAAAAAAAGCAATTGATCTAAACAAAGAAAGTGCAAACGCACATTATCTTCTTGGATTTGCATATTCATGCACGAACAACTGGAAAGAATCAATAAAGCACCTCGAAGAAGCAAACAAACTAGAAAAAAATCACCCCGAGATTCTCAGATGTCTTGGCTGGTCAATTTTCCACGGAGACAATGAACTACATGGACTAGTAGTACTAGAAAGAGCGAAAAATTTAGCGCCTAACGACTGCTTCATCCTAACAGATATGGGTGTTTGCTACCTAACAATGAAGAAATTTCAAAAAGCTAAAACAATCTTCGAACAAATAATTAAAATTCAACCAGAAAATCAAAAAGCTGTTGAGTGTTTACAAGCGTGTAGCTATTTCGAAAAAAAAAGCAAATAAAGAATTAAGTTTCAAGGCAAATTTGACAAAGTAACATATAAGTATAGAATTTAAGCGGTTCCTAGGAATCGCTTATTTATTTAAGAGGAAAGTCCGGACATCACAAGCAAAAATATTCGCTAACAGCGAACCGGTTAATAGCAATATTAATACGAGGGAAAGTGCCACAGAGACAATACTAACCTTAGCCTCAAGCTAAAGTAAAAGGTGAAAAGTCCCACTAATGGGATCTCTATCAGTCTGATAGAGGCGGTAAACCCTATTTGATGCAAGGCAGGATGGGATATTAAGAACTATCATCGCTTAATGACTTAATATGCCTGCCGCTCGAGCTCAATTGTAAAATCGAGCCTAGATAAATGATTCCCAGTACAAAATCCGGCTTATTCGGAACCATAAGAAAAAATGCTTTATAAGCATTTTTTCTTATGGTAATTTTCTTTAACAATGATAGCCTTATTACATGAACAAAATTCGCTTACTTTTCGTAGCTCTTAGAATACCTGCAGACATACTTGCAATTGCCTTAGGCGTAATCACAAGTTACTACTTAAGATTCAATATCCTACCTAGTTTAAGCACCAAGCTTGTTGTAGTTGAACAACTAAGCCTGCTTGAATTTATAAACATAACAGTTTGGTTCCCATTTGTGGCCATAACCGCACTACTTTTTGTAGGAGCATACAGCACAGATCAAAAACAAAGCCTAGGCAAACAGATAGTTCACATTTTAATTGCAAGTGGCATTTGGTTTATGTTCACTGTCAGTTACTATTTCCTAACTAGAACTCTACCTTTTTCAAGGCTAGCAACAATTTACGTAACAGCATTTGTCACAATTTATCTAATTGGAGGACGCACTATCCTCACCATTGCATTGAAACATTTACTCAAAAAAGGTTACGGTAAACAAAAAGTCCTATTTCTTGGTTACACAACAGCAATAGAAAAAATCATTAAAAAATTAACCAATAACCCAGAATTTGAATTAATTGGCTATCTAGCAAATGAAAAAGCAGAAGAAGCCCAAATTAACTACCTTGGCACACCAAACGAAATTAGAACAATTTCAAGCCAAAATTCAATAGACCTACTAATCAACAACCTTGGCGAATCAACAATCAAAACAAGTCACCTCATCGAACTGTGTCGAAGTAAACATCTACAATACTATGCAATACCACGGGCATTAGAGTTATATGAATACAAATTTGACTTTACAACATTACAAGGAGTTCCAGCGTTAGAATGGCAAAATACAACGCTAAAAGGGTGGGGGAGAGTTATTAAAAGGATTTTTGACCTATCAATAGCAATACCAGCAATAATTGTTTTATCACCTATATTCCTAATTGTTGCAGTACTTATCAAATTAGATTCAAAGGGAACAGTTTTCTTCCGCTACCTTGATGATGGAAAAATTGCCAAACGAATTGGACAAAAAGGTGAGCTTTTTTACTGTTACAAATTCCGAACAATGCATTCCAATACACATAATCAACGCTACACTGAACTAGCAGAACAAAACAGCCGCAAAGGCCCACTTGTTAAAATCCAAAATGACCCACGGATAACCAGAGTAGGAAAATGGCTAAGACGCTACGATATTGACGAAATACCACAGCTAATTAACGTCATAAAAGGCGACATGAGCTTAATTGGTCCAAGACCACATCTTCCCGAAGAAGTAGAACAATACAAAGACAACGAAAAATTCGTACTAAGTATCAAACCTGGGATAACTGGCATGGCACAGGTAAGTGGTCGCAGCAGATTAGACTTTCAAGATGAAGTTCGCCTAGACAGCTACTACATAGAACATTGGTCTTTATGGCTAGATATCAAAATCCTTCTAAAAACAATACCTGTTGCTTTACAGAAAACCGAATAAAGGCTATAAGCTAAATAAGCAAAACAATTAAAATCTAAACAAACACTAACGTGCTCAAGCAATTTTTCCACTCACTACTAGGCGATGAAAATCAGAGTAAAATAAAAAAAATTGAACCAATTGTTAAAAAAGTTAACACTTATTACGAAGAATATAAATCGGCCAAGCTAAACGAATCACAAATACAAGCTAAAACCGCAGAATTCAAAGAAAGGTACCAGCACGGTGTTACAGTCGATGAGCTACTCCCAGAAGCGTTTGGGCTAGTAAAATATGCATGTGAGTACTTAGTTGGCCACAGCTGGGAGGTACGAGGGGATCAGAAGGCATGGGACATGGTGCCATACGACGTACAAATAATTGGCGGCACCGTTCTTCATCAAGGCAATATATCTGAAATGAAAACCGGTGAAGGTAAAACCCTAGTTTGTACAATGCCAGCTTACCTCAATGCTCTTACAGGCAAAGGCGTATTTATCGTAACAGTTAATGAATACCTTGCACAAAGAGATGCTGAATGGATGAGTGGTCTCTACAAATGCCTTGGACTTAGCGTTGGCACAATTTTAAACAAGCAAACACCAACAGAAAAACAAGCAGCATACAACTGTGATATAACTTATGGCACAAACAATGAGTTCGGATTCGACTATCTGCGTGACAACATGGCTTCAAGCAAATTTGATATTGTTCAACGCAACCTCCACTATGCAATCGTAGATGAAGTCGACTCGATTCTAATTGATGAAGCAAGAACGCCATTAATAATTTCAGCCCCCGCCGAAGCTGCTACAGACAAATACCAACTATACGCCCAGTTGGTCAGAAAACTACAAGAAAATGTTCACTACAATATCGACGAAAAGCAAAAAACAGCTACCTTAACTGAAGAAGGTATTGCAAAAATGGAACAACTTCTTGGGATAGAAAATATCTACACAGAAGCCGGTTACCAAGAAGTTCATCACATTGAACAATCACTAAGAGCCGCAAACAATTACAAAGTAGACCAAGATTATGTAGTTAGCGATGGCCAAATTGTCATCGTTGATGAGTTTACAGGTCGTCTAATGGCCGGTAGACGGTATAGCGACGGCTTACATCAAGCCATAGAAGCAAAAGAAGGCGTCGAGGTAATGAGAGAGAGCAAAACTCTTGCTACAGTAACTTTTCAAAACTTTTTCCGCCTATTTGAAAAACTTGCAGGTATGACTGGTACTGCCGACACAGAAAAAGAAGAGTTCTACAAAATTTACGGCTTAGACACAGTTGTGATCCCTACAAACAAACCTGTAGCGCGTCAAGATTTAGCTGATAACATTTACAGAACACAAAAAGCCAAATACATAGCTATTACTGAAAAAGTAAAAGAACTACACCAAAAAGGGCAACCCGTCCTAATTGGAACAGTGTCTGTAGAACAATCGGAAATCCTTAGCCAACTTTTTAAAGTAAACGGTATTAAACACGAAGTATTAAACGCCAAGCAAAATGACAAAGAAGCTGAAATTGTAGCCCAAGCAGGACAAAAAAAAGCAGTAACAATTGCTACAAACATGGCTGGTAGAGGTACGGATATTAAAATTAGTAAAGAAGTATACGAACTAGGCGGATTGTACGTAATTGGTTCAGAAAAACACGAAAGTAGACGTATCGACAATCAGTTACGAGGGCGCTCTGGCCGGCAAGGCGACCCAGGCACAAGTCAGTTCTATATTTCAATGGAAGACAATGTAATGAGAGTGTTTGGTGGAGACAAAATTAAGCAAGCTATGACAGTCTTAAATCTACCAGACGATGTTCCAATTACTAACCCACTTATTACCAAAGCGATACTAAGCGCTCAAAAAAGAGTTGAGGGTTACAATTTTGACATTCGCAAGCATGTTGTTGAGTACGATGACGTAATGAACTATCATCGCGAAATTGTTTACAAAAAAAGACGGGAAATCCTTTTCGGCAAAAGCGTTAAAAACGAGATTCTTTTAAGCCTCGAGCAAGAAGCAGAAACAATTGTTTTAAATAATCGCAACACTGATAACAGCTTAGACTACAATGAAATATGCCAATCAATTAATGCAATTCACAATACTAAAGAACAAAAAATTACCACTGAAAAATTAAACAAATATAAAACCGAAGAAGAGTTAATATCATATCTAAAAAACTATCTTTGGGAGAGTTACGAACAGCTAGAAAAAGGAATTGAAAACACAGAATACTTAAGAGAGTTAGAACGACAACTTTATCTTAGATCAATTGATAGCGTCTGGATGCAACACATTGACGAAATGCAACACCTTCGCAAACGTGTGAGCCTACTAGGATATGGACAAAAAAATCCATTAATTGAGTACAAAAGACTTGGCTATGACATGTTCCTAGAAGCAAATGCAGCAATAAAACGGAATGTTGCAAACACAATATTCAAGCTCGATATTGCACAAATAATAAGTAGCAAAGAATTTTTAAAAAACTATGAGGCTTGATGTATATGTAGCCAAGTTACAAACCATAAGCAGAGATTCCGCAATCGAACTTATAAAGAAAGGCGGCGTTAAAATTGATAACAAAGTTCAAAACAAACCAAGCTACCAATTAAAAAGCGACGAAACAATAGTTGTTGAAGAGTCTATGCTATCACCTTACGTTAGTAGGGCTGGTCTAAAACTTGAACAGGCACTACAAGAATTCAATATCAACCCAAAAGGGTTAATTTGCTTAGACATTGGATCATCCACAGGCGGTTTTACTGATTGTCTATTAAAACACGGTGCTAAGCACGTTACCTGCGTTGATGTTGGCACAAATCAACTGCACCCAACACTTATTAACCATAAAAAAATAAAACTACACGAACAAACAGATTTCCGAGAATATGTTAAAGTAGAACAACTACAAAAGTTTGATCTCATAACAATAGACGTGTCATTTATAAGCTCAGAAGCCATATTAAAGCACATTTACAAACTCACACATGAGGCAACAAAAGTAATTTTGCTATACAAACCGCAATATGAATTAGGACATGAACCATTAATTAGTAAACAAAATGGCTACAAATTTGGACTAAAAATAGAAAAAATGGCTAAAACTAAACAAAAAGGCAAGAAAGGAACACAAGAGTTCTTGCTATATTTTCATACTGTCAAAAATTTTGACAACACATAAGTAAAAAACGTCAATCAAAAAAACCGCTATTTAAAGCCATTTCTAGTAGTAAAGAAAATGAACCTATTTTTGATGCGTCAACACAAATTGACAATTGATCAAATCATTATTAAGATATAGTTTGTTTTAAACACTAAGTTATATGCAAACGCAACTGACACAAGATACTTGGAGTTCTTATAACTTTCCAACTATTATCAATGGACTCGTAGAGTTACTAAATGAAAAAGAACAAAATGTAATAATGGGGCGATTTGGGATAAACGGAGAAAAAGCAGCATTAGCAACAATTGGTAACAAATTAAATATAACTAGAGAACGTGTAAGACAGATTCAAAACTATTGCGTTAAGAAGCTACAACGAAATGCTCAAAGGACAAAATTAAACAAGTACTACGAATGGCTCGAAGACCTATTCAAACAACATGGCGAGATCATCACTGAATCAAAGATTGAAAACCTGCTATTTACAGAGTTTAAAGACAAATCAATCATCCCACAGCTAAAACTAGGACTAGTGCTTTGCCCAGAATTCACTTACCAAGCAAACAAAATCAACTATCATCCACATTTTAGAAAAGAAAATGTCTCCTTCGATCTAGTTGAAAATATTTGTAAAATAGCTCGTGACGTCCTTAAAAGAACCAAAGAACCTTTTACCATCAACAGAATTGCAACTCAAATACAAGAAATATACAGAAAACAGAACGACACAATTAGTAAGAAAAAAATTCTATCTGCACTTAAAATTGACAAAAGACTACGCATTAATGGCGAACAAATAAGTCTTGCTAACTGGAGACATGTGAACCCTAAAACACTTTACGATAAAATCTTATTTATACTTAGACGCCAAAACCAACCATTACACTTTACAGAAATCACAAACCTAATTACACGCAATTTCCAAGATAAAATTGTAAATCAGCACGCAGTACACAATGAATTAATCAAAAGATCTGATTTTGTGCTAGTTGGAAGAGGAAAATATGGACTATCTGAGTGGGGATATAAAACAGGAACAGTAATTGATGTTATCAAAAGCATAATCACACAACATGGCCCGCTTGAACCCAAGGAAATTATCAATCACGTATTAAAAGAGCGCGATGTAAAAGTCATTACAATCCAAATCAACATAAACAACAAGGAAGTTTTTCGTAGATGCCAGAATAACTTAGTACATATAGTCTAAGCTGACTCTTCTTTATCCTGATCACTCAAAGCTTGCAAGTACTGTTGTGCGGTAGTTTCGTCAAAGTACCCCTGACCCTGTAAGTCTAATATTGCCTTTTGCATTGTCTGCATACCGTCTCGCAAGCCAGTTTCCATAATCAATGGCAACTGGAAAGTTTTACCTTTACGGATCAAATTCTGCACCGCGTTGTTAGCAAACAAAATTTCCAAAGCAGCTACACGCCCTTGACCATCTGACCTTGGAATAAGCTGTTGCCAAACTACAGCGCGTAAACTCATTGCTAACTGTGTTCTAATTTGTTCCTGCTGAGAAGAGGGGAACACATCAATAACACGATCAATTGTTTTAGCAGCTCCGCTCGTATGCAAAGTAGATAGTACCAAATGGCCAGTTTCTGCAGCTGTCAAAGCCAGCGAAATTGTTTCATGATCACGCATTTCACCAACCAAAACTACATCCATACTCTCACGCAGTGCAGACCTCAAGGCCGACCCAAAAGATTTTGTATGCTCTCCAACCTCACGTTGTTGAATTAGAGATTTTTTATTTTGATGAACAAATTCAATCGGATCTTCAACAGTTAACACATTGTAAGAGTGCATTCTGTTTATTTCATCTACTATGGCAGCCAAAGTAGTTGACTTACCTGAACCAGTAGGTCCCGTAACTAGCACTATACCTTGTTTCAAGCCAACTATTTTCTTCAATTGACTTGGCAAATTTAGTTCATCTAGAGTTTGAATTTTTTCTGGAATCAAGCGGAATACTGCAGCAATTCCCTTCCTTTGCATAAACACATTCACCCTAAAACGACCAAGACCAGCAATTTCTAATGCATAATCTAAATCTAATATCCTAGCAAAACGCGCACGCTGAAGCTCAGACATTGTTTCAAAAATATACTCCTCGGCCATTGTCTTACTCAAAACAGGATGATCTTCAATAAAAATAAGTTTACCAGCAATGCGAAGACCAGGTTTTTCACCTGTAGATATATATACATCGGACGCTGCATATTTTGCAGCAGTTTGTAAGATTTTTAGCAATTGCATGTAAGAAATCTTAAGAAAGATATCTTATTATTATAGCACAGATTTAGTAATAATAAAATATCTTTCTACTGATTAATTACTTAATTAACTGACGTTTCAAACTTTAAACCGCTCTTAGTCTTTTTAATTGTAACTACTTTATTCTTATCTAGCTTGCCGTCCAAAATTAGCTCAGTCAAAGGATCCTCAATTAGCTCTCTAACAGTTCTCCTAGCTGGACGAGCACCAAACGAAGGGTCGTACGATTTTTCAGCCAAATAAGCCAATGCAGCTGGTTTAAGATTGATTTTTATACCTTGCTCCGCAATTCGCTTTTGCAAATCTAAAATTAATAGTTTTACAATTTCTTGAACATGCTGCCCTTCTAGTGCATTGAAAATTACAATTTGATCCAAACGATTTAAAAGCTCAGGTCTAAAATTACGTTTGAGTTCAAGCAATATATCACTCTTAACATCCTCGAAATTATGTTTTGCTTTCCCTTTTTCCTCCTTATTTAGACTAAAGCCCATTGGAGATCCAGCTTCAGTTAATCTCTCTGCCCCAATATTTGAAGTCAAAATAACTATAGTGTTTGTAAAATCAATCTTACGCCCTTTAGCATCAGTAATCACACCGTCCTCCATGACTTGTAACAATAAATTAAACACGTCCGGATGGGCTTTCTCAATCTCATCAAAAAGGACAATACTGTAAGGTTTTCTTCTAACAGATTCCGTAAGCTGACCACCTTCTTCATACCCAACATAACCTGCTGTGGCACCAAGTAACCGAGAAGTGTTGTGACGCTCCATGAATTCACTCATATCAAACTTAAGTAAAGCATCTTTATCGTTATACACTTCCTGTGCTAACGCTCTAACCAACTCAGTTTTACCTACACCAGTAGGTCCCAAGAAAATAAAAGAGGCGATTGGTCTATTCGGAGAAGAGATACCAGTTCGAGAACGTCTAATAGCCTTAGCCACTGACTTAACCGCATCCTCTTGACCAATTACACGCTTCTGCAAAATTGCCTCAAGATTTTTTAAATTCTCAATATCTTTCTTTAGCAGCTTATTAACTGGTACACCAGTCATTAGAGAAACAACATGCGCAATATCTTTATCAACTATTTTTTGACGGTTTTGTCTTGGTATTTTTGCACTTTTTTGCTCAACAATCTCTTTTTGAAGCTGTATTTCTTCTTGCCGTAAATCAGCAGCTTTTTCGTAATCTTGACCTGATACAGCTTGCTCCTTACGTTTTACAATTGTTGCTAATTTTGCTTGCAACTTCTTAATTTCACCTTTATTCGTTTTAATATCCACTGCCCTGAGCGCACAGGCTTCATCAATAATATCAATGGCCTTATCTGGCAAAAATCTATCACTAATATAGCGTTTTGAAAGCTTAACAGACTCTGTTAAAGCCTCATCTGTAATTAATAAATTATGATGATTCTCAAACGACTCTCTTAAACCTTTTAAAATCTCTAATGCTTCCTCTTCACTAGGCTCTTCAACCCTAACCAACTGAAATCTTCGTTCCAACGCAGCATCACTCTCAATATGTTTGCGGTATTCACTAGTTGTAGTTGCTCCTATTACTTGTACAATACCTCTAGACAAGGCTGGCTTCAAAATATTAGCAGCATCTAAACTACCTTCTGCACTACCTGCACCAATTACAGTATGTAATTCATCAATAAACAAAATAACCTCCGGCGAAGCAGCAGCTTCATCAATTATAGCTTTCACTCTCTCTTCAAACTCTCCTCTATATTTAGTACCTGCAACTACCGAAACCATTGATAACGACAAAATTCGTTTATCTAGCAAAGCATCTGGCACCTGTTCTAGCACAATTTTATGCGCTAACCCTTCGGCAATTGCTGTTTTACCAACACCCGGTTCACCAACTAAAACTGGGTTATTCTTTGTTTTACGATTCAAAATACTAATAACCCTTCTGACTTCCGTCTCTCTTCCAATAACAGGATCTAGCTTGCCCTTACGAACCTCTTCAACTAAATCTGTTGTAAAATAATCCAATGCCGGTGTTTTGGATTTAATATCTTTTTTGTTTGGTTTCTGTTTCTTTTTAAAATCAGTCTCCTGTGGTTGCCCAGACAAAACGCCCTGCAAACCATTTAAGAAAAATTCTAATGGGTTCATCAAAGCCTGATCACCTTGAGGATAACTACCAGATCCACCAACTTGTTCCTGGCTGCTCTGGAATATTTTTATAATTTGATCTCGAACATCTTTGGGCGAAATTTTCATATTTTCCAATATAACTGTTGCAGCAGTGTTATCCTGAGAAACTAGTGCAAATAGTAAATGCTCCGTACCAACAAAACTATGCTGAAATTTATTAGCACACTGAACAGCATCTTCAATAACTTGTCTTGCAAAACCAGATAAACCACCAGGTTCTCCACTCCCTGGATTTGCTGCAGCCGATGCACGACCGACCGTTCTCAACACCATTTCAACACTATCAACATTAACACCAAAATTCTGCAACAAAGTAGCTCCAAGTGAACTTTTTTGTAAAAGTATTCCTAGCATTATGTGCTCAGTTCCAACATAAGACAGACTCACTTCCGCCGCTTTTTCTTGAGCGGCGATCAATGCCTGCTTTGCTTCCTTTGTAAATTTTTCGAAATATTGATTATCTTGCATTTTATCTTTTTTAAAATATCAATTAAGGCTAATTATAGCATTAAAACCTAGTTGTTTACCACAATTATCCCTTTACAAACTAGAGAATCACAGTTTATAGAACACCAGCCAATTATCTAGCACTCATTATTTTAGAGTGCTAGATGTCCGTGGTCAATATTATTATTTTACCTATAACAAACTAAGTGTAGCCGCTATTTCCTTAAGCACAGTTTCGTAATTGCCTTTCCCCATTATCACAAAATCAACCGCATTAACTTTAAAAGGTATTGTTACCGCATCAGGATTACTCAATTTAAACCCCTCATCGACTGCTCCGCTTTTTGCTAAGTAAACAATCCAGCTCTCAACTCCATTAACTGGCTTTTCTGAAAATGCATAACCACTACCAACCTGTGCATAGTACCAATCTTTTGGATAACTAACTTTAAATCCTAATGACCTACTTTCGAGCTCGCTGTATTTGCTTTCATCAACAGAAATTGACTCCAAACTTATTTCTGGAACATCTGCAGAATCAACAATTGTCTCTGACTCTAACTCCATATCATCACCTTGCTCTTCTTCATTTAGCTCTTCTTCTGGTTCTTCATCAACCTCAACGTTCAACTCCTTCAAATTTTTAACTACCAAAATTTGACGATCATCTTCAGTATAAGTCACACCATTAACCTCTAATTCTGTTGACGCATAATCACTCAAATCATACAAATCGCTTTTTAATTCAATTCTAGAGCCACCTTCAGTCTTCATAAAAAAACGCGAACCTGTATCGACATTTTCCTTAACTAACTGGCCCTCCAATTGCATTTCAACAAATTGATAACTTTGATCGGTTGTTTTTGTTGCACTTACACAACCAACAAGCGTAAAAATAAATAACACTGCTATAGCAGGGAATAACCGTTTTGACATATAATATTTGTTTAAGTTGAATCTCTTAACTTATAAAGCCAAGGATTGCAGATAACTTTTTGCTGCGTCACTAATTATACGACCACGATGCGTCCTTTGCAAGAAACCTAATTGCATCAAAAAAGGTTCTGTGATTTCCGCTAGTGTTTCTGCATCCTCTTGCATGGCGGCAGCTATCGTACCCAACCCAACGGGACCAGAATTAAATTTATCCCTAATAGTAAACAAAAACTCTTGATCTAGCTTCGTTGCACCAAGACTATCTACACCTAAAATTGCTAAAGTTTGTTCAACATCAGGAACTAAAACCTTCTTACCTCCAGTTACGACTGTAAAATCTCTTACTCTTTTTAGTAAGCGATTAGCAATACGTGGTGTTCTTCTTGAACAACAAGCCAACAACTTCATTGCATCTCTATCAGCATCTAAACCCAAAATAACTGCCGAACGAACTAAGATCTCATGTAGCTCGTGTTCTAAGTAATAATCTAACTTTAAGTGGGATCCAAAACGATCGCGCAAAGGCGCAGACAACTGATTCAACTTCGTTGTTGCCCCTAACAAAGTAAATTTTGGCAATTTAATCCGCAAACTTTTTGCGGTTGGCCCTTTTCCAACTACTAAATCAAGTACAAAATCTTCCATTGCTGAATACAATATCTCTTCAACTGGCGCACGCAAACGATGAATTTCATCTATAAACAAAATTTCACCTGGCTGCAAACTACTTAAAATTGAAGCAAGATCACCCGGTTTTTCCAGTGCCGGCCCAGAAGTGAACCTCAAACATGTGTACATCTCTTTAGCAAATATTTGTGCCAATGTCGTCTTACCCAAACCTGGCGCACCATGAATTAGAATATGGTCCAATGGCTCACCTCTCAATTTAGCCGAATCAATTAGCAAAGTTGCATGCCTCTTAATTTCATCCTGGCCAATGTACTCCTTTAACAACTGCGGTCTTAACTGCTCATCCGGCTCCTCCTCTTGTAATAGCTCGCCCTCCATAAGCGAGCTGTCAACAAGCTCCAATTGATCTTCATCAGTAAATGGACGTTTAATCATATTATTTCTCTAGATTTAGTGAATATGAAACTGCTTTTGAATTTGATAAATCACATGCCTAATCGCCTCTGGATTTGGCGCTTCCGGAAACTCAATTAATGTTTTATCAGAAGCTGTTCTAATTGTAACGATACCATAATCCAAAAATGGAATAGATGACAAAACACCTCTTTCGACAGTCCTTACATCTTGAATATCGTTAAGCTTTGCTTCACTTTCGGTTCTTATAGTAATAAATTTCCAATCAATATAAACAACTCGCTTATTTGTAATAATCAATCTATCCATCCAATACACAAAAGTAATGTAAGCAACTACTAACAAAAAAAGTAAAACTATTGCAGCATTAAGCAAAAGTAAAGCATTTCCATCGATTGCATCTGCAAACAGAAACAGAACAAAATAAAAGGGGATACTTGCACCAATCGTTTTGGCCAACAAAATTGCATAAGGAAAGTAATGGTGATGATAAACCTTCAATATACGCTCATCAGGACTTAAATGCATAGTATAAAACTAAATTTAAAGCGATTCTAACACAAACAGTATTCGTGCGAAAGCACGAAATTTTTCTCAATACTAAAACCACTTAAGGTGCGGCACGATGAGCAGCATTAGTGCAAAAGCACGAACCTTGCAAAACACATTTTTTTGTAACTATTTTTTGAAATCGTTGAGGAGCGAAGCGACGAGCAGTATTCGTGCCAAAGCACGAACTTTGCGACTAAAAAAAATAATTACAAAAAAATGGTGCACTCGAGTGGATTTGAACCACTGACCTTGACCTTAGAAGGGTCCTGCTCTATCCAACTGAGCTACGAGTGCAATATTGTAAGCCTATTAAATTTAATCGAAAAAAATATTTAGACAAGTAAATTATCATAACGGATGCACCGTAAGGCGCATCCGCTTTTTGAACACTCACTATAATGACTCCCTCGCCTTGGCCAAAATTGTGATTACTTCAGCACGTTGCAAAGGCCTCTTAATATCAATCAAATACTCTTGATCAATAATCCCCAAAGCCAAAGCCGAAATTACATAGTCAGCATACCACTGATCAACCTCAACGACATCTTTGTAAGCCGATTTGCTTTCACCAACTATTTTCTCTGCATCAAAGTTCGCAGCTTTAAACAGCATTTTCAGCAACTCCGGCAAATTAATTTCATCAGTAGGTCTAAAATTACCATTAGAATCACCACAAGCGACATTTTTTGCACAGGCAACTTTTAGGTAGTCTTGATACCAAGAACCTAAATCAATATCTTTATAGGCTATGTGTCCAAAATTTGCCTCGTCCATGCTTACCGAGAACCCAACTAACGCCAATTTAACAGCTTCAACTCTACTAACAGCCTGCATTGGTTTTAATGAACGATCACTATAACCAGTGACAATACCATCGTTGTAAAGTTTTTCGTAAACTAAGTAATTTGGATCACTAAATGAAACATCACTAAACAAGCTAGCAGAACCAATTTTACTATATGCAGCTACATCATCATTTTTAACAGCAAATCTCAAACGGCCAGCCTCCTTAACAACAAATGGGATTTTTGCCATGTTTTGCTCAAAATCATCATTCTCAATTTTTTTGTCATCTGGGAAATCAACAGAAGCACCATCAAAATATAGTTTCAAATCCTTGGTTAAATCTTCATTATTTGCATTTCCTGCAACTTTTATTGTTAACTCATACTCCTGACCAACAACCAATGTAGTAGGAATTTCCAGTTTTAATGCCGCAAAATCTGTCTCCAGCGGTACTAATGCCGCTTTGCCTTCATAATCAAATTTTTCTTCATTACCTACACCACTATCTTCACTTTCACCATCAACTTCAACAGGAGCCAAATCTGCTAATTCATCTGCAAATAGATCGATTTCATCTTGACCAGTTTCTTCCGCTAATTCTGAACTTGGTACAACTTCTGGAGCTTTTCCAAGCCATTTTTGTACAAACTCCATCGGATTTACAGTATGTTGAATAGCCAAATTCCTATTTAATCCAGCGTCTACCGCTTCAAAATAGTTTAATCCAGCTTTTTCTGCATCTGCATATGTAAATGGCCAATACGGATGAAACGGCGCACTATTTTTATCTAACTGAAAGTGTAAATGTGCTGTGGTAGATATTCCTGTATTTCCCACATAAGCAATAATATCACCCTTTTTAACAACATCACCTTCTTTAACTGCATTTTTAC
>CAYLRB010000011.1:0-2638 GCA_964386265.1 uncultured Candidatus Peribacteria bacterium
AGCTTAGTTTAGTTGATTTTTTAGTCTAATCAATGAAGATTTATATTTTTCAGGTTTATGCGATTCTATTCTTATTACCTTTGTTTTTAATCCTTCTGTTTTTAAAAAATTTGATAGTTGCTCGCTGTAACCTTTTTGATCATAGCCAAGGCAAATTACGTCTGGTTTGATTTTTTGAATAACGTTGTATGGACTGCTTAAGTCACCTAAGATCACACTATTTACAAACTTTTGTTTTTGAACTTCGGTTAGTCGCATTTGTTCATTTTGGTCTGGATAAAAGCCTTTAATTTTTTTTACATTTTCGTCACGAGCTATAACAACGACGAGTTCGTTGCCGTGTTTCAGAGCTTCTTGTAGGTAAAAAGCATGTCCGGGATGGAAGTGGTCGAATGTGCCAAATGTCATTACCGTCTTATTCATGATGGCAGTGTGTTTGGAATGATAAGGTCGTATGCTTGTGCAAAAATTATAACAACAAGAATTGTGCTAATTAATATTAAGTCGATTAGTTGAAGTCGAGTTAATTGGTTTGTTTTTAACATTTGAAGTCTTAAAAAGGTACTGAAATAGAGTAAACTACAAAATAAAAAGGGGATATCTGTTAAGCGATTGATTAGCCAGCTGTTTTTAACTGCGAGGTCGTTACTTAACATTAAGCCGCTTATAAAATTAATTAAGCCTAAAAAGATCAAGAAAATTAGACATGTGCTGTTAAGATTTTTGTAGATGATTTGCCAGTCATAAGGTCGATTTATCTTCATGGTTTATTTGTGTCAGCAGTTTTAGGTCTTCCTTTCTATCTTAACAAAAGTAATAATCTATTGCACTAGTAAGCTTGCGCTTTTAAAATGCTTGAGAAGTATGATTTTATTTTGCACAAATATGTCTGATAATTCAAATGCTGTTTCAATTGACTTAGTTAAGAAAATAGCTCACTTAGCTCGCTTAGAATTGAGAGACGATGAATGTCAGAAGTTTTCTGGCCAGCTGTCTAATATTTTAGGCTCTATGAAAATTTTGGAAGAGCTTGATACAAGTAATGTTGAGCCGACAACGCAAGTTACTGGTTTGAGTAGCGTTTATGATGAAGATGTTATTATCGATTTCGTTGAAGATAAAGGTAGATTGTTGAAGCAAACTAAAGGTGAAGTTGTAGATAATCAAATTGTTGTTCCTTCTGTATTTTAAAGGTTTAAGTTTTTATTATGGATATTACAAGTTTATCGGTTAAAGATTTATTGGTTGGCTATGAAAGTAAGCAGTTTTCGCCAATGGAGGTTGTGGAGGCCTATTTGGAAAATATAAAAAAGGAGAACCCAGATATTAATGCTTATGTACACTTAACACCTGAGGTGGCTAAGGAGCAGGTTAGTATGGATAGGTCTGGTAAATTGGCGTATGTGCCGATGGGGCTTAAAGATGTTTTTAGTACAGAAGGCATTCCAACAACTGCTTGCTCAAGAATCTTGGAAGGTTTTTGTCCACCTTACAATGCTCCTGTTGTTGGCAGATTGTACGGGGAGGGAGCGGTTTTGCTTGGTAAATTGAATACAGATGAGTTTACATGTGGAGCTTCAAATGAGACTTCGTGCTATGGCCCTGTTAAAAATCCAGTTAATAAGAAAAAGGTTGCGGGTGGTTCAAGTGGTGGATCAGCAGCAGCAGTAGCGGCAAATATGTGTGCGTTTAGTATGGGTACTGACACGGGTGGTTCTATTCGTCAGCCGGCTTCATTGTGTGGAGTTGTTGGTTTAAAAGTTACATATGGGCGAGTTCCACGTACAGGTGTGATTTCAATGGCATCTTCTTTGGATACAATTGGGCCTTTGACTAAGACGGTTTATGATGCCGCTTTGGTGTTAGAGGTTATTGCCGGTAGTGATCGTACAGACACAACTACGCCGAATGTTGAAGTGCCACGTTATACAGAGATGTTGAATAAACCTGTTAAAGGCTTGCGAATTGGTTTACCGAAAGAGTATTTTGTAGATTCTGTTGAGCCTGATGTAAAAGCGCGTGTGCTAGAAGCTGTTGAAGTTTTAAAAAAACAAGGTGCTGAAATTGTGGAAATTTCTTTGCCAATGACGAAATATGGTGTGGCGGTTTATTACATTATTTCTCCTTGTGAGGTTAGTTCGAACATGGCTCGTTATGATGGCGTTCGTTTTGGCCCACGCAAAAGTGAGGAAGATGGTGCTAAACCAGACTTAATTGATTTTTATCAGCAAAATAGAGGTAAGACATTTGGCGATGAAATGAAACGACGGATTATGATTGGAACTTATGCTTTGTCTTCAGGTTACTATGATGCATATTATTCTAAAGCACAGAAGGTGCGGACGTTGATTTGTGAAGATTTTGCAAAAGCTTTTGAGAACGTTGATGTAATTGCTGCGCCGGTTTCACCTTTCCCAGCTTTTGATTTGGGAGCTAAATTTGATGATCCAGTGGCGATGTACAATGCTGATGCTTTAGCCATTCCTTCGGCGATTGCCGGATTGCCTGGTTTATCTGTGCCTTGCGGTCTTACTTCTGATGGGTTGCCGGTTGGGTTGCAATTAATGGGGCCACATTGGAGCGAAGGTTTGCTATTGAACGTTGGACATCAATATGAGCAGGCTGTAGGATAAGTGGT
>CAYLRB010000011.1:2738-27540 GCA_964386265.1 uncultured Candidatus Peribacteria bacterium
ATTTCTTGATTTTGAATGATAATGCCGAGTGGGTTTTCGGCACTAAATGAGACCATCGAGATTTTGTCGTCGTAGATGTTGATCTCATTGTGGAAGTGGGCAGAGTCGGCTGGAAGTAGTCGGATTTCGCGGTAGTATTTAGTGTTTTCGGAAGCAACTTTTTGCCCATAATCATCATCGGGTGCAAAACCGCGGAGAAAGATTTTCTTTTTTGCTCTTTGATGGACGTAATCTTGATCGTATTCGGGCCAAAATTGGCGAATGTCTGAAGAATTGGCAAAGTTCAAAATTTCAGTTGAGCTGCTAAGTGAATCTTGGTAAAGGCTTTTTATTGCTTCAACACCTTCAAAATAGCGAATAGTCGGGTGATCATTTTTTTTGTGAAGTCTACGTAAATCTGGTAGGAGTTTTTTGAATGTACGGCTTTTTTCTGAAATTTGTTCAGCGATTGATTGTGGATTGATTGCATCAAAAATTGTGATGCTGTTTTGAGTACTGGATTCTAGGTAGCCTTTTTGAATAAGTTTTTCAGCGATGCTATAGGCTGTAATCCTGTTTAGGCGTGCGCGTTTTGCTAGTATTGTGATGCTGTTTTTGCCAAGTTCAAGTGCGGCTAAATATAGTCTGGCCTCTTTTTCATTTAAGTTTGTTGCTTTGATAATTTTTTCGAGCATTTGTCAAAGGAAAATTGTTGTAGAAATTTTCTACACATTAAGGTGTTTTAGAAATATTGTCCAGCTTATTAAGCGTAAAAAGTAGTTTGTTTGAGTTTGCTACAGTCCTGTTTTTGCTCTTTGAAAAGCCATTTACACCGTGCTTTTATTTGCCTATAACCGAAGTGTTATTTTTTAAATTCCAAAGTTTATGGAATATAGTAAGGAGCGAATTCTACAAATGTGTAAGGACGGTGATGTCCAGTTTGTGGATTTGCAGTTTTCCGATTTAATTGGAATGCTTAAGGCAATTACAGTTCCGATTAGTAAGTTGGAGGATGCTATCGACTATGGTGCATGGTTTGATGGATCTAGTATCGAAGGCTTTACTCGAATTTTTGAGAGTGATATGTATTTGAAGCCTGATTTATCAACTTTTTCTATATTACCTTGGACTAAGGAATCTTCGCAGGTTACAGCTCGCTTAATTTGTGATGTATATATGCCGGATGGTAGTCGTTTTGAAGGTGATCCTCGTTATATTCTTGAGAAGCAAGTAGAACGTGCTAAACAGATGGGGTTTACATACTATGTTGGTCCAGAGTTGGAGTTTTTCTTGTTTGAACGTAAAGAAGATGGGTCAGTTCATACTGTTCCGCATGATGATGGGGGATATTTTGATCAAGCTTTGGATTTGGCGGCCGAAGTTCGTAAGGATATGACATTTGGTTTGCAGTATATGGGGATTGATGTTGAGGCTTTGCATCACGAGGTTGCGGAAGGGCAGCATGAGATAGATTTTAAATATGATGAAGCTATTAAGACTGCGGATAATGCGATGACTTTCCGTCATGTATTAAAGTCTGTTGCAGCACTTTATGATTTGCATGCAACTTTTATGCCTAAGCCAATTGCTGGTATCAATGGTTCGGGGATGCATGTTCATCAGAGTTTCTTTAAGGACGGTCGTAATGTTTTCCATGATGGGACTGATTCTTATGGCTTGTCTACAATGGCTAAACAGTTTATGGCTGGTCAAATGAAGCATATTAAGGCTATTAATGCGATTACTAATCCGTTGGTTAATTCTTATAAGCGTTTGGTTGTTGGTTATGAGGCACCTGTTTATGTGGCTTGGGCGCAACGTAATAGATCAGCTATGATCCGGATTCCGCGTATTACACCAGGTCGTGAGATGGCAACGCGTTGTGAGTTAAGATGTCCAGATCCGAGCGCGAATCCTTATTTAACATTCGCGGTAATATTAGCGGCAGGTTTAGATGGTATTGAGAAAGGTATGGAGCTTGTTCCGCCGGTTGAAGAGGATATTTTTGAGTTTACTGACGAGGAAGTTAAGCACCGTGGTATTGGGAGTGTTGCTGCCGATTTAAAAGAGGCGATTGATGCGTTGGCTGCTAACCCTGTTATTCGTGGGGTATTAGGTGAACACACTTTCAATTCATATTACCGTTTGAAATTGGAGGAGTGGGATAAGTACAGAATGCATGTTTCAAAATGGGAGTTCGATCGTTACTCTAAGATCTACTAATTGCGAGTTTTTTGAGTCAAGAGAATTTACAAAAAAAGCCAACACCGTGTTGGCTTTTTTTAATTTACGAAGGTTAATATTTTTTCAATTAAACTAGGTAATTCTTTGGTATGGTATATTCCCGTTTTGATGCCGTGGTCGATTCTTAGGGCTTCTTGGAGAATTTTGTTTAGTTGGTTATGGTTTATTGATTTTGCTTGAATTTTTAGTTTTTGTTGTACAAACGGATGTAATTTTAGTTCAGGAAATTCTGAAAAATTGCCGTGACATGTTTGTGTGATTTTTAAATTGCGAAGATGGTTTGCGATTAGATAAAAGAGGCGAGTAAAATCTTCGCCTTGCTGATTTAATTCGTTAATTGTTAATTTTATTTTGACTGGATTTTTGCTGCCAATTAAATCGGTTAATGCAAAGGCATTTGTATGTCCAGGTTTACTGATTAAGTTTGCAACTAACTCTAGGTCAATAAAGGTGTTTTCCGGTCCAGCAAATTGATAAATTTTTAATAGCTCTTGATTAAGTAGCTCGGGATGGTCACTAAATTCACTGTGAAAAAACTTGATTAATTTTGCACTAAGCTCTTTGTTGTTAGCTTTGGCGTGGTCAATGATCCAGTGATCTAGAGTTTGCTTGGTTGGTAAAGGGAATTTTTTAACTGTTAAATTTTTTAATAGCTCTTTGCTAACCTTTTTGCGTTCATCAAATTTTTTTTGTTCGATAAAAATGATGATAGTGTTTTCTGGTATTGTGTTTAAGTTAGCTAGGAAATTTTGTACTTCGGTTTCGTTGCTTTTGCTGAGTAAACCTGAGACTATTATTAGTCTTTTTTCGCTAAATATCGATGTCTGTTGAGCGTTGTTTAATAGCTCTGTGAGGGAAGTTTCGATTGGTTTTTCGATGTTTTCGCTGCCATATTTGCTGCTGAAGTTTGATTGCCAACGCATAAGCTCTTGTTCTGCTTTGAACTGATCTTCGCCGTAAAATAGAATTATGTTTTGCATATTCCTCTGAATATATAAGGGGAATATCATTCTAGAGATTACCCTGAATCTTAGCAAGGTTGTAAAAAAAATTCCCAACACGGTGTTGGGAATTTTTTTAAATTCTCTTGACTCAAAATTTGATGGAGGGGAGGGGTTTTGATACCCCCTCCCTAAATTTTTTATACACCAGACTCCTGTAGATACTGGATAATGTCACTTAAGATTGAGAAGCTTTGAACGCGAATGATGTCATAAACAACATTGATGTCGCTGTTCGTAATTTCAAAGTTAAGGAGCATTGAACCTAGTACATTGAACGGTTGTCCGCTGCGGTTAGGGTCGTCATTGATGGTTGCTGCATAGATTTTGCCATTCGCATCGGGTAATCCTATATAGACACCGTTTAGTAGTTTAGCTTTATTGATTGTCAGTTTTTCTGTCGCTAGCACGAAACCAGGTAGATCTTCGGTTTGTGTTTCGTCATAGGTGATGTCACCGTTGATTGTTGTATTGCGAGCGATGAACGTTACTTGGTCATCAATTGTAATTGGGCCATTGATTGTTAGCGTTTCGAAACAACCGATGTTTTCGTTACGATTATTACTATTTAGTATACGCTTAATATCTGTAATATTACCGCTGCTAATTGTGGCATTACGTCGCTCTGTATTCAAACATAAGCGGTCAGCATTTTGTTTAACACCTTTTAAACTGTAGATCTGCTCATTGAAACGTGAATCAAGCTCACAGAACTGTGAAGAGATACGGCTCAAAATTGGATTCGCATTTTCTTGTTCCTTACAAAGTCCATGCTGAGGTAATGTAGCGTCGTTGGCACCTGTGCTAACGATACGATTTTGATTGTCAGTTGGACGAGGAGCTACTACGATACCAGGTGTGTTTGGCTTGTCGCCGCAAGATGCTGTGTCGATACCAGTTTTGAAAGCTTCTTCAAGTAAGATGTCACCGTAACCAAAACTGCGGAATGCAGGGCAAAGGACAGTTACTGTAGCTTTTGCTAGATGGCCTTGTGTATCGAAAGCTTCATTTAAGAATTTTTCACCACATGTACCGCCATCGCCTGGACGAATTTTTTCACATACTTCTTGAGAAACTTTAGTGTCAACTACCGCTTCGTAAGTGATTACGATTGGTTGAATTGTTGTAACTTTTTGTAGTGTGATACCTTCTGGTTTTAGGATAGATCCAATGTAACAGTTGGTTTCAGATTGTGAACTACAGACGCGTAGTCCGTCTACTCTCATATTGCCTGTTGGCTTAATTACGCCACCGCGATCACCACGGATTACACCTTCTTTACCAATCGTATCGAAGATTGTTACGGTTCCATCGCCAGCGAAGAAGCTGTCTTTTGTGTAGATGATTGTATAAGTAAGTTTGTCGCCTGGATTAGCAAGTGTTTTGTTAACAGCTTTTTTAAGGTTTTCGTTTGGTTCTGGTGGAACTTTGTCAGCGCGTGCACGAGCGTTACAGATTCCCGCGAATTGAGGATCTTGTGCTCGAACTGTGATTGTGCCACCTGGTTTACCACCACGGTAACTTACGTTACGTTTGTCAGTAATTAATGGGTTGCCGACTTGTTCACCGTCTGCGAATACGCCGGTATTTGATTCCCAAATGAATTTACCTTTATAGTCTGCAGGAATTGGTGTGAAGCGGAATCTTTGTAGTTCGCCTGTTTCAGGATAAACTGTTGGGCTTAGGATTGCACCAGTACAGAATTCTCCAGGGCCAAATTTACTTTCGATTTTATCTTTACATGCAGGGCCTTCACCGACACCAAACGCTTCGATAACATGAGTTGCTTGTAGGTTGTTAAAGCTAACTTCTTTACCGTTTGCAACAATAACTTCTACGTTACGGTTATTGCCGCCAGTTAAACGCCATTGAACATTGTTGAAATTTTCAGGGTCAGTTACGGCACGGAAAGTTTGTCGTCCGGGTTGTGGAACAAAAGATCTAGGTTGGATTCTTAGGTCTTTACATTCGTCGTCTGGTAAGTTGTTAAAGCGAACTGTATCTTTACATTTTCCTTCTTCACCTGGCACGAATGCAACGATAACGGTTGTTTCATCATAACCTGTAACTGTGAAGCTACGACCATCGATAGTAGCTGCGATAGTACCTGGGCCAGACTGTTTAGCTACAGTTACTTGACCAAGTAGAGTTTCAGGATTTACATCTACGCGATATTTGGCAATACGACGTTCATCATCTCTTTGAACTTCTACTAGGTCTAAGTCAACGCAAGCACCTTCGCCACCGCGATCTTCCACAATGTTTGCTTGGAATTTTAGATAGATGATGTAATCTTGACTGCCGAAGAATGTACCGTCATCAAAAGTTCCGGCACTGTTATTTACAGATGTAATATATGCCCCATTGTTACTAAAAAGTTCATTTGGAGCTAAAAAGTTTGTTACGCGACTTGTTGCATTTAGATAATGCGCACTACCACTAACATATTCTGCGCGAACGCGTTTATTTGATGTGTTTGTAAAGCTTGCAGTATCTCGAACTGTTTTTGGTTTAGTGTTGTCAGCACTGACGGACATAGTAACAATTTCGATGCCATCTGGAACTAGCCCACCTGTAACAAAATTGTTTGCTTCTGAATTGAAACGGAACTGATCAATAGCCGCTCTTACTTTTTTAGCAACACATTGTCCGCGACCTTCGTCATTTAGCGTCGGATCACAGTCATTATGCATGATACCATAGAACTCAACTTTATCGCCCGGTTCTACGCCGACGTTGTGAGTATACGGTTCATCAGAACCAACTTTACCGATGCGGAAAAAGTCTAATTCGTTTCGAGTCGTACCATCTACAAGTGGATAGTTGGAGTAACGATTAAATGAAGGGAATGTAAAACCATCGTCACAAGATGAGTAGTCGATACCACGAGCTAACTCTTGTTCAGTTGGCGTACAGTTGGCAGCTGTCGTAATACTAATTAGTGCTAGTAAACTTAAGACGAACGTGCCCAGCAAAATGGTTATTTTTTTAAACATAGTTTTCAAGGTTTTTGACATTTTTTGGGAGTTAGTTATTTGATGGTTTACTGTCTACTAGTGCGCCATCGTTTGGTCCGCGGAACTCGTAGTTGATTCCCGGTTGACCTGCTGCCTCATTTGCTGCTTTTTGTTCAGCGGTGAGACCTGGGCCTTGTGGCGTTTTTTGTAGCATCATCAGAATGATGATTACTACGGCGCTGACTACTACAGCGATTGCAATTTTTGTGACAGGTTTTTTCATATTAGTGGGTTAATATTGTTAGTAAGTTGGATAAGTTATAATTGTTATGGACGATCATCTCCGGCTCCAGCTAATTTGTTAGGGGTGTCATTTGGTGTATCTTCGCGTGGAGCAGGGCCTTTGTGCGGGTTGTTTGCTCTGCCTTTAAGTGGAATACTCGCGGCAAAACCAATACCGTTTTGACTCCATGCTGCACGCTGCTCCCAACTGTTTTCGGTTAAAGTAGCAGTGTGTAGAATTTTACCCTCATTAAAATAATTTATTGTAATATCTTGCTTGATACCTAGATCACCATTGGCACAGTCGGCGCGTAACATGGTGTAGGCTTCTGTATTGAATTCCATGGTAGCACTGTAGCCATTGGCGAGTTCGATAGTAAAAGGGGTTCCATTAAGCTGGTGATTGCGGATTTCATCTAGTTTTGCTTGGAATGCTTTTATGGCATCTTTGTATTTATTTTGAGATGTTAAATCTTGTATTTCTGTCTCATTTTTTTGTAGTAATTCAGCCAATAGTTTGCTGTTTTCTGCGCCGATCATTGAGGTCACAATATTCACTCTTTGGCCAGCAAAGTTGCCCAATGGAGCACTTAAAATTTTAGTTGCTAATCTTCCTTTTAAGACTTGTGCTGGGTTCTGTTCATTGTAATCAATAGGATCTAATAGTTTGAAGATAAATTGACCCGCGAGGCTGTTTGCATCAATTTTGTTTAGTGATCCTTTAACCATTTCCGCGAATTGATGATCGCCATCTTTTTCTGATAAGCCTATTAAACGATAACCAGGTGTACCATTGATGTTATTGTTTGTCATCGAGGCAAAGAAGATGTCTCCTGGAATTGCTTCAGTTGTTACCTTATCTGTTATTAAATTTTCTTTAGAATTACTCAAGCTTGTTGCTAGCTGTTTATTAAGATCGTCGATTACATTTTGTTTATTTTCTTTGAAGTTTGTTAGATTTGGATTTTTGTCTATAGCTTGGTTTACAAACCTGGTACTTAAATCTTTATTGATTCTAGAAACTTTATTTTCGCGGTTTTTAGCTGGTGTTTGATTAATTTTGGTGAAGCTGCTAATTGCAAAATAATCTAATAGATAGGCTAAACTACTGCCCTTTAATTCTTTGCCTGGTTTTGCTTTTTTATATGCTGCAATCAATTCTTGAACTGCTTTCACAACTTTTGTTTGTTGGTAGTTATTTTTAACACTTAGTGTTAAAAAGCCGTTTAATTTTCGATACAATGGGTTTTGTTTCTTTTTCAAAATATTTACAAAATTTTGTAATTCTTTGGTTTCTTCGTAACTTAGCGTTTCGTTGAAATCAGCCGGGTTAGCTTTTAAAGCATTCATTAATTCTGTCGTTGCTTTGGTTTGCTCTTCTTTATCAGTAAGTAAATTGTCGAACTTGGCTGTTAATGTTTGAGGACTATTTCTTATAATATCACCATTTTGCGGCCCATAAGCATAACCATTATTATAATTAATAACTTCCGCTCCACTTAACTCAATTTCAGATGGTGTATAAGGGTTGTTTGTAAAATAGAAGCTTAATTCGATATCACCCGATGCGGATATGTGTTTTACGGTGTGAATGTAAAGATTATCTGCTCCTTGAGTGTTTACTGCTAAATATATGCGACCGTCACTCGCTACTTCCTTGGTAATTACGTCAGCGGTAACTTGATCTTTTAAGCCTTTATCGAAAACAAAATTAATATTTGTTCCTTCCAGCATCTCTACATCAAAGCTGTAAAGATCGTAACCTGCCTCTTTATAATTTGATAAATTTTTTGAATTTAGGTGAGATGTTTTTGAAAGGTCAATATCTTCAACTTTTAGACCGTACCTGGCGGTATTTTCATTTATTGCTTCCGCTGTATAGCCAAAATTGTTGGCGATGTCTGGAATCGCGTGTGCTTCATTGATTTGTAGTTGACCTTGTTCGTTAATAACTATATTACCTGTTTCTACTTTTAAGATATTTGATGGTTTGGCTGATGTAGCAGCTTGTAATTGGCGTCTGATCTCTGCTTCTTGGCTTGATTGAATTTGTTCCGGTGAAAATTTAAGATCGTATTTTACAAAAGTTTCATCAACCCAATCAATCGTTAGGTAGGGAACAACTATAGGTGTTGGTATACCTGCAACATGGATATTCATTAGGCCGACTTCCCAGCCCCATTCGTTTTCTTCGTCAAGTTTTTTTACCGCACGCATTTCTAATGCTTCTTTACGTAAATTGAAAATAGTCTCGGCAATTTTCTGTTTTTCTTCTGGTGTCATGGCATTAATTGCTGGATCATTTTTTAATGCAGAGCTATTAAATAGGCCAGTAATTTGCTTATTGGTAAGATTGTTAATGTCTTCAGTGGCAGTGTCGTATTGGTTGAACATTGACACTTTATTTTGATAACCTTTGTTATCTAGCGTATGGCCGCCACCTACTTCGTAAGTTCCAAGTAAACTACCTGTTATTGAGGCACCTAGTCGGATGTAGTAATTGCCAATTTCTTGACTAAAGCTGGCTCTGGCACCTGGTATCAAGCCTAAGTTGAGACCCACTTGAGCTTCTACACGTGTTCCAGTTTCAACATTGCCATAAGCACCGCCAATAAATACACCCATACGGTCAGCAAGACCTTTGGTATTTAGTAAATCGAGGACATTTTGGTAGACATAGGCACCACCGGATACTTCAAAATATTGAGTTTTGTAAGTTTCAGAGTTGTTGTCAGGGAATCGGTATGCACAAACAATAGCTGCTCCCGCGTTAAGTTTTTCTTTTTGAGTATCGGTTAAATCTAGGCCGAATAGCAATTTGTCGCTTGCTTCAGCGTAATCGCGCCCCCAGCTTTTTTCAATTGTTTCTAATTCGCTTTTAGTTTTTTCTCTTAAGACATCTTGAGTTGCAGATTCAAGTTTTTTATTAACTAAGTAGCCTTGTCGAATTAGTGCAACATAGTCTTCACGGATAGCGTATTTTTTGAGATTATCATTTACACTCACTGGATTCGGAATTTCGAGATTAGCTAATTTTTTTTCTTCCTCTGTTGCTAGTCCGGCTTCTACTAATTTTTGGAACTCGTCTTTACCTGTGATTGCAAATCTAGTCAATTCTTCTGCTAGTAAATTAAGATCAAATTCGCCGGTTTCGCGGTTACATGTTCTGTCCAACATATTTGTATAAGCAGCAAGACCGGAACGATCGTTTTCGAAATATTTTACCGCTTTTAATACTTCACCGGTTTTTTCCGCTTCGCTTAATTGTGATTCATTTAGTGTTTGGTAATCTTCGTTGGCCGCACCACGGAAACTAGGATTGAAAATGAAACGTAAATGAGCTTTTGCAATTTCTTGTTCATTAAGTTTTAATGTATTGGTACTATCGTCGTAACCCACTCTTAGGGCGTAAAGTTGTTGTTCAAATTGTTTAAAGTCGGGATGGTTAAAGAAGTCGTGAAAAGCTTCAGTTAAGTTTTCACAACGGAAAACATCTGTCCAAGATTCATTTTTTCGGATATCGTCATAGATCTTGCGTAAAACATTGGCATCTTCTTCGTTAGCAAATTTGTTTATTTTTAGTGTGACTTTGCCATCTACTTTATTTGCTTCATGGCTATATTGAATGTACTGATTATTTACGGCGTTACGTTCACCATAATAATAGATCATTAATGCAGCTAATATTTCTAAATCATCGTCATCGAAAACCTCTAAACTTTTATTTTCTGTGTTAATTTCAACCTCAGTAATGCGGTTCGGGTTGTGTGTTCCATAATTTTTTGCTTCGACAAGCTGCATGTTTTTCCATGCTTCCATAGTTTCGCCGACACCTAGAACGTATTGCTCAAGTAACGCAAATTCAGCTTGTTCATTTGATGTTTTGGTATCTTTTTTTTGTAGCTCTTGATAACGTTCAAGTAAATTTTCTTGTTCTTTATATTTTTCTTTGTATGGTTTAGCTAAGTCAAACAGTGTTTCGCTATCAAGGTTGTTACGATCCAGTCCATCTATCTGATAATCGGCAAATTTTTCGTGCTTAATTTGTAAGCGATTTAAGCCGGATTTTAATTGATGCCCACTAGTAATTCGATTTTCATTGAGGGCGTTTATGAATTTATCTTCATCACTTTTGATTTTATCAAAAAACTCTTTTGGCGCAGTTACAGTTGGTAGTTCATCATCTTCATCCTCATCTTCGTCAGTTGTTGAGTTTTTTGGATTTAGATAAGTTGAAAAATATGTTGTAGTTTTGCTTTTAACTAAATCTGCAACTTTTTGTTGCCGCTCTTCAGCTAGTGGTTTAATTAAGTTTTGCTGGAGATTTGTAATTATATTATTGAGTTGCATCTTTTGTTTTTCAGTATCGATGCCTAATGTTTTGAGATCTTGATTGTTGCTTATTGCAGTCGTGATAGTTTCAGCGTCGAAATCCGTTTCTGATTTATTAACACCTTCTGTTTGGGTTTTGATAAGTTTAACAATTTGAGAAATTAACTCAAGTTGGTGTTGCTCAGTTTTGGTCGGAGTAAGATTCTTGTTAGTTGTAATTTTTTGAAGCTCTGTGATAGCCGAACTTACGGCATTGGTTTTTACAGATTTTTCAATTGATTCGCGCAATGTTCTTAAGTCTGCCTTGGCTTGATCTTGAATTTCTTTTTCTTTTGCGTTGATATTCGGTACAAGATTTAGAAGGTTGATTGTTAATGTGCTGTTTTTGATTTGAATTGAATTTTTTGGAAATTTAATTATTAGTTCTGATTTTTTTGTAATTCTAACTGATAATTTTTCATAAGTTTGGTCGAAGTCGATGTGAGTGTTTGGTGGTAAGTTTAATTTAATGGCATTAATTAGTATTTCTTGTTCTGTTGAATTATTAATACCGGCATCTGATAGTATTTGCTCTATTGCTTGTTCTGGGGAAGCACTTTGAAGATCCTTGATCTCTGTACTTCTTGTGTTATTGGTGAAATCGCGTAATTTTTGAAAATCTATTGTTTCTTCAGCATTGGGTGTTTTTTTTGTTGCTTCTGGTGCTGCTTCTGGCGCCTCAGCACTAAACACTAATCTTGCCTCGATTTCTGGCTTTTTAAAGCCAATAAGTTGGTTTCTTGTGTGTAAGCGATTTTCTGTAAACATACGCTTTGGTTTTTAAGGTATCGGAATATGATACCATTAATGCTTGATTTTTGCAACAGCTAACTTTACTCTGCGAGTTAACTTGAATAATTAATTTACTATGGCAACGGTTAATGCGGAGACATCTAAAGAAGTACGGCCAAATTTTTTATTTATTACGAATTTTAAAACTTATAAAGAGGGGAGTGCGGATGGGTCTGTGGCTTTGGTAGAGCAGCATTTGGAGGCAGCTAAACAGTTTCCGGATGTTCAAATTTTTTGCGCAGTACAGGCATTGGATTTGCTTTATATTCGGACTAATTTAGGAGATGCAATTTCGAGAGTTTCGAACTTTGGATTGTTAGCTCAGCATATTGATCCTGTTGGCTACGGGTCTTTTACTGGTCAAATTAATCCTGAAAGGCTAGTGCAACTTGGTGCAAAAGGGACTTTGTTAAATCATTCTGAACGTCGGCTAGAACGTTATGAATTATTGAAGTCGATTGAATTGGCTAAGGGGTTAGGTTTAAAGACGATTGTCTGTTGTGAATCTGCTGAAGAAGGACGCTCGTTGCTTGAATTGCAGCCTGATTATTTGGCACTTGAGCCGCCGGAATTGATTGGTGGCGATATTTCGGTTTCAAAGGCTGAGGCAGATTTGATTGATCGTACGTTGAAAGCAGTTGGTCCGGGGTGTAATTTGTTGGTTGGTGCTGGGGTGAAGGATCGTGATGATATTTCGATTGCTGTAGAGATGGGGGCCTGTGGAGTTCTGGTGGCTTCTGGAGTTGTTAAAGCGGCTGATCCAAAGTTGGCATTGCTGGATATGTTAAAAGGTTTCTAGCTTAGGGGGTTATGGGTGTTTGCAAACTTGATTTGGCCTTTTTTTAGGGTTTTTTGTGTGAACTCTTTCCTGTTTGAAAAGTCAAGTTTTTTCCCTACACCGTGTTGGGGAAAATTAGCTGGAATATTCCAAATATTCGGAGTAATGTTTTAGTTATCCTTTAACAAAGTGCAGCTATGAAAATTACAGTACGAAATCAAGGATTAATGTTTACAGAAAGCCAACAGGCTTATATCGATAAAAAGCTAAAAACGCTGAGTAGATATGGAGATTTCTTGCGAACTAAAAGCCAGGCTGTTCAACTCGATCTAGCAGTAAAAAAGTTAAGCGGCAACAATTTAACAAAGGGACTAAAATTGAGCTTAACTATGAAATTACCCGAGGCTGTATTGCATGTTGAATCTGAGGGTAAATTGGTCGAGGAAATTGTTGACTTGGGTTTGGATAAACTCAAACGTCAGTTGAAACGATATAAAGAGAAGCATCAATTTGATATGCATGATGGTGGCTTACCAATTAAACTTAATGCTTTAGCTGTATAAAATGTTTGAAGGGCAGGTAGTTAGAGGTTTGCAGCTTGGACGGAAAATTGGATTTCCTACATTAAATATTGATTGGAAGTGGAAAGCTCATAATGCTGACAAGGCTGGTGAAATCGGTGAGAACTTACCTGTCTTTGGAGTTTACAGTTGCTTAGTAGATGGATTGCCTGCGGTTTGTCATTTTGGTCCAAAATTTGGTTCGCCGCAGGCTGTTCTGGAAGCTCACGTAATTGGTGATTTTAACGAAGATTGGTATGGTAAGATTGTCTCAATTGATTTGAAAGATTTTATTCGCGGTCCATTAAATTTTGAAAATCCTAAAGAGTTGAAAGCGCAGATTGCAAAAGATGTTCAAATAGCAAAAGCGCTCTTTACTTCAAATTCATAAGCAACTATTTTATATGTGTAATATTCGTTCGCATATATATAGTATTTAGGATGAAAAAATTATTTAAAAAATTTATTTCGGATCATAATCCTTTTTTGCTTTTTTTTCATAAGCTGAAAGCGGTTTTTGCAGCAGTTTTATATGGCTTTCCTGCTGATAAAATGAAGGTTATTGGAGTGACTGGTACAAATGGAAAAACAACGACAGTGAACATGATTACTCATTTGTTGTATTCGTCGGGCTATAAAGTGGGAATGTTGTCGTCTATTACTTTTCAGATTAACGGTGAGCAGTGGATAAATAAGACGAAAATGTCTACTCAGTCGCCGTTTTTTATTCAGAAAATGTTGCGAAAAATGCTTAAGGCAGGATGCGAATATGCTGTAATTGAAGTTACTTCTCACTCTGTTGTGCAATCGCGCGTTTGGGGTGTTAATTTTGACGTTGGTGTTTGGACAAATTTAAGCGAAGATCATCTGGATTATCATGGAAGCTGGGAAAATTATGCGGCGGCGAAATTCAAGTTTATCGCCGGTGTTCAGGGGCAGAAGAAAAAAGTAGGTGTACCCAAGGTGGTTGTTTTAAACGCTGATGATGCAGAGTTCGCGCGTTTTGATAGTGTTCATGCTGACAAAAAATATACATTCGGATTGCAAAAAGGTGATACGAGAGCTGCGGAAGTCCAGTTGAGGCCTGATGGTAGTACATTTTTGGTCAGTGCACCGAATGCAATGATAAAGATTCAGATGAGTTTGATTGGTGATTTTAATGTTTTAAACGCTTTAGCTGCTGTAAATGTGGCTTTGTCTCAGGGGTTGAGTCAGAAAGATATTGAAGCAGGTTTTAAGACGATGAAGCCAGTGCCAGGGCGTTATGAAGTGATTGATTGTGGGCAGCCTTTTTCGGTCATTGTAGATTATGCTCATACTGAGGACGCTTTGGGGAAATTATGCGAAATTTTTCGAGAGTTGACCGGTGGGAAATTAATTGTTGTTTTTGGGTCAACCGGAGGAGGTAGGGATAAAGGGAAGCGACCTAAGTTGGGTGCGATTGTTGCGCAGTATGCCGACTATATTATTTTGACGAATGATGATCCTTATGAGGAAAATCAACTTCAGATTATTAGGGATATTCGTGCTGGTATACCGGATATACAAATAAGAAATTTTGAAGTTATAGAGATCGTTGATCGTGGTACTGCAATTGAGGCTGGGTTGGGAATTGCAAGCGCGAGGGATACTGTTTTGATTGCTGGAAAGGGGTGCGAACCGGTAATTGCAATTGATGGTAAATTAATTCCTTGGGATGATCGGGAGGTGGCTCGCAATGTTTTGAGCAGGCCGCAAATCGTTGAGCTATAAAATTAATTTTCCCAACACGGTGTTGGTTTTTTTTTGAAAATGGGTTGACCATAATCTATGGTGAGTGTATACTTACCCTGATTTAACAATATAGAGATGAACATTAAAAAATTAACAGATAAAGAATTGATCAAAGTTTGTAAAGATATTGGCTCTAAAATAAAATCACTAAAATCTGAGTTTGCATATTTACTAATTGAAGTGGCATACAGGGGGATATACAGAAGATTTGGATTCCAAAGTATTCTGCATTTTGCAAAAGTTGTTGGTGGGTTAAGTGAAATTTATGCCACTGAAGTTTTGCGCGTTGGCAATAGGGTGAAACATTATCCTTTACTACGTGAGGCGATTAGGACAGCTGGTATTGGAAAAGTGCGGGTAGTTTTGTCAGTTGTGAATATGGAAAACCAAGCTTTGTGGGCTGACAGAGTGCATGAAATGAGCAGAGATGCTTTGGTTGAATGCGTGCGTGCTGAAGGCAAAAGTGATAGTGAGATTATTAATAGTGATTTTGAAAATGTTTTTTTTGATTTGCATTTTCATGTGGATAAAAACACTGAGTTTGAATTTAGAAAATTTAAAAAGAATTTAGAGAAGAAATTTAAGAAAGCATTAACGATGGGAGAAGCTTTTAAGATTCTTTTAAAAGATAAATTTCAGACGGAGGTTCCTGTTGAAAAACAGACTTTGGAAGTTAATGAGAAAGCTGTTAAGCATAATTCATTGGAACATATAGCTAATGCAAGTAGGCATATTCCTTTGAGTCAAAAGCGAATAGTTTTGCAGTCAACCAGTGGTAGATGTTCTTTTAGAGGTTGTAATTAAGTTTATGTTGATTTACACCATCCTGATCGATTTGCATTGACTAGAAGTCATAATAGATTAGTTCCGTTGTGTAAGAGGCATCATGAGTTGGCGCATTTGGGGTTTATTGAAAATGAAAATTTAGATGTAGAAAATTGGAGGATTGCAAAAATTCCGCATATGAATAAAATTGATCTATTGGTTCAAAAAAACAGACGATTAAATGCAAAAAAGTTTTCTAGTTAATGTTAATAAGCCCGAGGGTATAAGTTCATTTGCTGTTGTGGCAAGACTTAGGAAAATTTTGAACGTAAAGAAGATTGGTCATTTGGGGACTTTAGATCCCTTTGCTACAGGGGTATTACCTCTAGCCGTTGGGAAAGCGACAAGATTTATTCAGTATTTGCAGCCTGATGAAAAAGAATATATTGCAGAAATTTACTTAGGGGCGACTTCAAATACAGATGATTTGACTGGGGAGATTTGTAAATCAGATTTGGATTGTAAGAGTTTGCCTTTGTATGAAAATATTGCTGAAGTTTTGAGATCTTTTGAAGGGGAGATTATGCAAATGCCACCACAATTTTCTGCTTTGAAAATTGAAGGTAAGCGAGCTTATGCATTAGCTAGAAAAGGAGAGCATGCGGATTTGAAGTCTAGGAAGGTTTTTGTTAAAAAGATTGAGCTTCAGAGTTGTAATTGGCCATATGTAGGGATAAAGGTTGTTTGTGGTAAAGGCGTATATATTCGTAGTATTGCACGTGATTTGGGTGAATTGTTGGGTGTTGGAGGCTATTTGACTAAATTGCAGAGAATTAAGGTTGGTGAGTTTAAAATCGAAAATGCATTATGCTTGGATAGCCTTAGTGATGATAATATTGATTGTGTTTCTATAGAAGATGCTTGGGGTACTCGTCCGAAAATTGAATTAACGGCTGAAGAATGGTCTGCATTGGCGCAGGGTAAGTTTATAAGTTCTGATTTTGTTGAAAAATTCCCAACACCGGTGTTGGGAATTTTTCAAAGTGAGGCAGTCTGCTTGTTAGAAGATGTTGCAAGTCAGCCTGGTTTAGTTAAAAGTGCAATTAATATAAAAGAAATTAATGATTAATATTGTTGTAGTTTTTTTAATAGTAAGTCTGTTATCTGTTTGGGGTGTATTAAAAGTTTTTCCGAAATTGGGCTTAATGGACCGCCCTGATCGATATGGATATAATAGAAGTCCGGTTCCATATAGTGCAGGTATTATATTGTTTATTATTTTTTTGCTGACAGTATTTTGGCCGGGTATTGAGCTGACAACGAAAATGTGGGGCTTAATTACTGCTAGTAGCTTAATAGTGATTGTAAGTTTTTTGGATGACCGCTTTAACTTGTCTCCATACTTGAGGTTTGCTTGTCAATTTGTAGCAGCTGCAATTGTTGTTGGAACTGGTAGCTTTGTATATGGCTTTAATTTACCAATAATCGGATGGCTGGAGTTTGGTCAAATTGGTGGGCAGATAATTACAGCGCTTTGGCTTGTGGGTTTGATGAATGCTGTTAACTGGTTAGATGGTGTACCTGGTTTGGCAACTGGTGTTAGTGGAATTGTGTTTTTTACTTTGTTTTTGCTTAGCAAGTGGCCGACTTTGGAGCATACTGTCCCACAAGGTGATCTGTCTACAATAAGTCTGGTTTTAGCGATTGGTAGTTTGGTGCTATTTTTTTACTGCGTGCCTAGGTTGAAATTGTTGATTGGTGATACGGGGAGCATGTTTCTAGGTCTAATGATCGGGGCTCTTTCGGTATATGCGGGTGGCAAGGTGGCAACTGCGGCTTTGGTCCTTTTTATTCCCTTGTTTGATACGATTTGGATAATATTGCGCCGAATATTACAAAAAAAATCTCCGTTTCGAGGGGATATGGGGCATCTTCATCATCGTTTGCTCAAAGCGGGGATGAAAGGCAATCAGATTGTAATGCTTTATATTACTTATACATTATTACTCGCAATATTAGCCTTAATATTACTATCAACTGAAGCTAAATTTTGGCTAGGAATATTGATGTTAATTGTTTTAATCTCAGGTGCGGCTTGGGTCGTAAAGCTAGAAAAAGATGCCGGACAGAATTAAAAATTTAATTAAGATAAAATAATTATAGATTTACTTCCGCTATTAGATTGCTTGTGCTAAAATTCTTAGCCTGGATACTGGCCTGAATACTAAACACAATTAAAAATAGAAAATGAGTGAAGTTGTTGATCAGATTAAAGATAGATTACCAATTCAGGACTTAGTAGGTCGCTATGTTGTCCTTAAAAAGGCTGGTAGGAATTTTAAGGGCTTGTGTCCATTCCATCAGGAAAAAACGCCGAGTTTTGTTGTTAGCCCGGAGAAAGGTTTGGCTTACTGTTTTGGTTGTAACCAAGGTGGTGATGTTTTGGCATTTTATCAACTTGTTGAACGTTGTGATTTTAATGAGGCCGTGCAAAAATTAGCTGATGAACTTGGACTTGAATACAAAATCGAACAGTCACAAGGTCAAAAAGTCGATAAATCTTTGAATGTCAGACTAAAAGAGCAGCATGATTTAGCTGTTGAGTATTATAAGAAGCAATTATGGGAAACTGAATCAGGCCAAAAAGTTTTGCAATATATTCGGAAGCGGGGTTTGAGTGATAGTCTGATTAAAGAGTTTGCTTTGGGTTATGCGCCCAAAAATTCAAGTGGATTGCTTGAGTATTTGCAGCATAGCGGTGCAGATAGTAGTGCGATGCTTGAGAGTGGTTTAATTGTAACTAAAGAGACGGTTGGTTCTACATTGAAAGATCGGTTTCAACAGAGGCTTATGGTGCCGATCGCAAATTCAAAAGGAGAGTGGATTGCTTTTGGTGGTAGAGCTTTGGAAAAAGGGCAGGAGCCAAAATATCTGAATTCGCCGGAAACAAATATATATCATAAGCAGCAGATTTTGTTTGGTTTAGATAAAGCACGTCCATCTTTGCGGCAACAGAAGCAGCCGAAAGTTTATTTAGTTGAAGGATATTTTGACGTTTTTGCTTTTCATATTGCTGGTTTATCTCATGCAGTAGCAACTTGTGGTACATCTTTAACTGAAGGGCATGTGCGTGAACTTAAGCGTTACGTAGAGGAAGTTGTTTTGGCATTTGATCAAGATTCTGCTGGTAGAGCTGCTGCTTGGCGAGCTGTTGAGCTGTTGTTTGCTTCGAATTTAAGAGTATCAGTTTTGTTGTGGGACGGAGGTAAAGATCCGGCGGAAATTGTTCAATCTGATCCGCAAAAGCTTAAAGATGTTGCGGAGAATAACACGGTGGACTTTTGGGAATATGTTTGGCGAATTGAATTGGAGGACGGCCGTTTGCGGCATAAGCCTGAGGTAATAAGCAGTTTAAAAGATCGTGCGCTTGATTTGATTGCGAAAATTCAGGATCCAGTATTAAGAGATTTGGCGGTTCGCAGGGTGAGTCAAGTTTTGCAAGTTCGTGTAGAGGCAATTTACGATGGTGTGAAGATTAAGCAGCGTGAAGGAACAAAGATGGCGGTTAAATCTCAAGCGGATTCGGTAATGAATTCGCATGTTGATGGAAAACAGACGGGAGAAGTTGTTGATGCAAGTTTTAGAATTGGGCCGGAAGCTTTGTTGTGGGGGCATTTGGCTTTAGCGCCAGAACTGTTTTCGGAATTTGCTATCGAATTGGAATCTTTGGCGGATTTATTACAGCTAAAAGCTATTTACAAAGCATTCGTCGCTTTCTATAATGACCGACGCTTATTTGCTACTGATTTTGCAACTCAATATGGGTTGCCTGAAGCAGAGCAATTGTTCTTAAACAAGTTGGTGTTGTACCTCGAAACAAAAGAGATTGATCGATGGTCACACGCACAGGTGCGAGCTGAAATAAAACTTCTGATTGATCGACTGACTAATTTGCAGTTGAAACAAAAGTTGGAAGCAATCCAATGGGAATTACAAGCTGCCGAAGCGCGAGGTGATAAGCCTAAGGTCATGGAATTACTGGCGGAATATAGCGAGCTACTTAAGCACCAGCAAAATCAAAAATAATGCCGTTTAACAATTATATTTAGATATGGCGCGTAACCGCAAATTTATCGCCCACGCATCACAAGATCGCATTGCAAAATTCCCCGAGGAGTTGCAAAAATTGATCAATAAGGGACGTGATCAACGTTTTGTGACGCAACAAGAACTTTTTAAAGCTGTTCCTGATGTTGAACAAAATTTAGAGCTCTTAGATGAAGTTTATGAAATGATGTTTGATGTGGGAATTGAAGTTATTGACAAGCAAGATGAGTTGATTTGGAGATCTAAAAACGCTTCAACAACTGCCTCTGAAGACAAACCGGCAGAAGATAAAAAGAAAGAGAAGAAAAAACCTGCTCGCTCAGTTGATTTAACTGAAATTGCAAACGATTCGATTAGAATGTATTTGTGCGAAATTGGGAAAGTTGACTTATTAACAGCGCGTGAGGAGATTGATTTGGCTAAAGGGATTAGGCGTGGTGATCAGACTGCAAAGCAAAAGTTAGCGGAAGCAAATTTGCGTCTAGTCGTAAGTATTGCAAAAAAATATATTGGTCGCGGTTTATCTTTTTTGGATTTAATTCAAGAGGGGAATATTGGTCTATTTAGAGCGGTTGAAAAGTTTGATCCAGATCGTGGATTTAAATTTTCAACTTATGCAACTTGGTGGATTAGACAAGCGATTACCCGTGCGATAGCTGATCAGGCTCGAACAATTCGGATTCCGGTTCACATGGTTGAGACGATTAATAAGCTGACACATACTCAACGACGACTAGTTCAGGAATTAGGGCGAGAACCTTTGTTGGAAGAGTTGGCAGCCGAGATGGGAATGGATGTTAAAAAAGTTCGTCATATTAAGAAAATCTCACAAGATATTGTTTCGCTTGAAGCTCCTGTTGGCACTGAAGAAGATAGTAAATTGGGTGATTTTATTGAGGATCAAGATTCTTTGTCACCGTCAGATGCGACTAATCGTCAACTAATCAAAGAGAACATACATGAAATGTTGCAGTATCTTTCTCCGCGTGAACGAAAAATTATTGAGTTGCGTTTTGGATTACTTGATGGCGTTAATCATACTTTGGAGGAGGTTGGGCGCAAGTTTAGCGTTACTCGTGAAAGGATTCGTCAGATTGAGGCTAAGGTTTTACAAAAGTTGCGTGAGCATCCTACTAGTGTTAAGATCCGCCCGTAAATAAATTTAATTTAATTTTCTATTATTATGGCTGCTGAAAAAAAGACTGCTAAATCTAAAAAAACAGTAAAAAAAGAAGATACTAAATCTACAACAATGATGATGGGAGGTGATCAAAATGCAACTTTGCTTACTGAAGAAGGTTACAAGCAATTGGTTGATGAATTGAACATGTTGCGAGATGTACGCCGAAAAGAGGTTGCTGCTCGTATTAAAGAGGCGATCAGTTATGGTGACCTTTCTGAAAATTCTGAATACGAAGAAGCTAAAAATGAGCAAGCGTTTGTTGAAGGTCGCATTTTGGAATTAGAAGAGAAAGTTAAACACGCTAAAATTATTAAGTCTAATAAAGCTGCTGTAATTCAGCTTGGAGCTACTGTCACAATTGTTGATCAAGAGACAAAGCAAGAATCTGTATACAAGATTGTTGGTAGTACGGAAGCTGATCCAATGGCTGGTAAAATTTCTAATGAATCTCCGGTAGGCCAAGAATTGTTAGAGAAAAAAGTAGGTGATACTGTTGAAGTTGTAATTCCTCGCGGTACTGTTACTTACAAAATTAAAGGTTTGACTTGGTAGTTAAATAGAAATTTCAGGTACTGAATGTTTGCCCTAGATAAATGTAAGCGAAATTTATCTGGGGCTTTTGCTTTTTTGTTTAATTTGTGCTATAATGTAAAGATTAAATTTGATTAAATATTATGTTAAAGCATGAATTTTGCCTTAACAGAGCGGATAATATGGGTATCGCATTTGCGGAGTATAGGCTGGTTTTTATGGGATTTGGAGAAAGATCTACGCCGTTAGCACTTGGAAATAACATGCTTTCACCTATAAATGAAGGTGTTGGTAATAATGAAGATGATAAAAAAGTTGAGGCTGTTGCGGAAGAATCTAAAGTGAAGCGAGAAGAAGTAGCTGAAGAAGTTGCTAAAGACGTTGACAAGACAAAGCCAGCAGTGCCTGAAAATACAGATAAGGCAACTGCAATGGCAGCAGTTAAAAATCGTAGAGAACGGGTTCGCAATAATTTTTTAAACCGTTGGAATAGTGCTAAGGAAAAATTTCGTAAACTTAAAGAAAAATTTGCTGAAGAAGATTTTGGCTATCTTGATCAGAAAATGACTGCTGAAAATGTTAAAAAACTGCAACAGTTTTTAAAAGTGAAAGGTGGTAATATTGGCGATTTTGGTATTGATAAAAGCGGTATTGATGGAAAATTTGGCCCAATGACTGAGAAGGCGCTAGATCAGGTTTTGGCGAAAGAGGTGGGGGAGAAGGCTGAATTAGGAAAAAAAATGGAGAAAGAAAAAGTAAACGAAGATAGCATGGAAGAAATAACAGAAGCTGCTAATATGATAGCAGCTGATGAAAAAAAGACTCCTAGTGGCAGTAATGTAGCTATGGAATATTACAAAAAAGCTAAGGAAAATCTTGCTGCAACCGATTTTGATGTTACAAAAATTACGACTAAGCTTGGAAAAGCTTTTGATTACATGGGGCATGAATTTTCTGTTAATAATGAGGGTGATAAATTTGTAGTTAGTTTTGATCAGAAATCAGATGTTGCTGAATTTAAATTGGAGAAGGATGATAGTGGTAAAATTACAGGTGTGTTTTTTAATAATAAAGGAGGAAATAATTTAAGTAGATATTTTGAAATTGGTGCAGGTGAAAATTTGCAGAATGTTGTTAAACAGATTTTTGAAAAAATTATTGAAGGTGTAGAGTCAGAAACTGTTTTTAAAGAATTAATAAGTATTTCTGATAAAGGTCTTGATAATTTGCCAATTCCTGGTAATGAAACATTCAGCTTGGATGAACTGGATTATGATTTTGAGAAGAAAGAAATCACCGGGGATATTGAGCATGCAGGAGTGTTTCACCCAGATATAGCTACATTTAAAATATCAAAAAATAGTGACGGTAAATGGGTTTTAAATACCATGTATAATAAGTATTTTAAAGAGAAGGAAATTGTACTAAATGGTTTAGATCGATCTTCAATTTTAGATGGAATTAAGACTGTTACGTCTGACTATCTTGCTAGATACAATAAGTCTGAATCAATTCTTACTGAATCGCGTACACTAAAAGACAGTAGTTTTTCTGTTAACACTAATGAAAAATCATTTTCATTAATTTCAGTTGATAAAGCGCTAGATAATAGCTCAGTTAATTTGGAGTTTTATCCTTATAATGACTCTGGTGATTTAGGCTATCAAACAAGTGATTTTGTTCCTGGTGCCCCTTTGGCTGCGACGCAAGCAATGGGTGGTGTATTTGTTGGTGGGTTGCCAGGTGCTGCAGCTGTTTTTGGAGCTAGTGAATTTGTTTCTAGTACGGTAATGAAAAATTTAAGAGAAGAAGCTGGTTCAATTGATGTTAAAGTTATTCCAATTGCTGATGGCAAATTTATGATTGTAGATGAAGATGCCGATCCAAATGATCAGTCTGCTAAAATTGTAGTAGATTCAAATTTGGGATTGCAGCAAGCATTGCAAAAATATTTGCCTAAACTGCCTAGTTTTAAAAAGAAATCTAAAAACTAATAAATGCCTATGATTACACCACTAATTCAACAGCTACTGCAAAGTTCAAATTGGTTTCAAACCTTACCTTTGTTTATGAGGAAAAAGTATGAAGAAATTTTTGCCAAACTTGATGCAAAAGATGCGGATAAATTGGCTAACTTCTTGAAAGCCAAATTGCAGGAAGAACAATCTATATTAAATAATTTATCTAATACGGTCCACGAGGCCAAAACTTATTTAAAAACTGAGACTCGCAAGATTGCGGAGCATAAATCCCAAAAATCTGAAGAAAGTCTCCTCAATTCTTTAATTCAATCTTTATGAAATCTTTAAATTTCGGTATGGAAAATACTGGTCATTTTTACAATAAATTCAGAAACAACTTTTTTGCTGAAGAAAGGTTGGTGGGGCAAGAGGGGCAGATTGAAAGTTCTGAATGTAGTTCTTCGAAAATTACATCTGGCCTTGATGATGATTATGAAGCTAAAAAAGCTGAAGCAAAAGATCTGAAAGATAAATTGAGTAAGGAGCTAATGAAAGGAACGGGTGAATATCCGATAGGATTTATAAATGTGTTGGATGAATATTATCAAACTATTGATTACTATGATGGTGAAAACCAAGATTTTGCTGATACAACAGTTGAAGAGTTATCAAATCTTGTTTCAAGTTTTTCATTAATTAGAGTAGATCTTGCGGACGCGAAATTGAATAAAATGAAGGATTTATATAAAAGAAGTACAGAGCTACGTGATAAATATGATGATTTGAAAGATAAAGTTGGGAGTTTAAATAATAATGATTATATTAGTGATCCGATAATGACAAAGTTTTTCTACGATCAGTTTGCTGATGGTTTGCGTGTTTTAGAGAGTGATATCAATGGTAACATAGATAGTGTTAGTAATTTAAATAATATTGGTGATGTACTTCAATTTGAATCTTCGTTAACTGAGCAAGAGAATAAGTTTAATCTTGCATTTGAAACTTACGAGAAACCGTATAAAGAAGCTTTTGATAAATCTAAAGATTTGATGGATAAAATTAATAGTTTAGATTATTTTAATAAAAAATTGGGTGCTGATAAGGTAGACTCTGTTGAACAATTTATTAATAGCTTAGGTAATCTAGACCTAAGTACAACTACAATTGAATTGTTGCAGCAGGAAGTGGGTAAATTTGAAAAGCAAATTATTGTTGCTAAATTAACTAACAAGATTGATGGTTTAAATAAACTTGAGATTGAAAAAATTGTTGAATATTCATTAGGTGATTCTAAACCTAATTTGTCTGATGAGGAATTAGCTAATTTTAGGAAAGTGTATAATTACATTAAAGATTCTAAAAATATTAGTGAAGATACTACCGGAATATTAACAAATTTAAAAATAGTTTTAAATTCAGGCGCTGACGCGACTTTGCATGATGCCAATTCTAAGAGAAATGCTGATTGGTTTGCTGATCTTGAAAATGCTTATAATTTGATAACTAGTACTAATCTTC
>CAYLRB010000012.1:0-27415 GCA_964386265.1 uncultured Candidatus Peribacteria bacterium
GCCCTGCGGAGGCTGAGGTCGGAGGTTCAAATCCCCCCAGGTACACCATATTCGCTATTCGCGCGGAGGCGCGAAATTGCCATTTTTGTGTATGTTTAAATTATTACATGTTGCACTAAAGCTAAAACCAGCTTTTCAAAAATATCTTTTTGCGTTGAATCCTGAATATGTTGGCGCATTGGCAGAACTCCTCCATTCTTAGCTAGCGCAACTAATGTTCTTAAATCAATGCCTCCTAGCGGCGGCTCCATAGCTTCTTTATACTCAGACAATCTATATTCACGCCACAAATCAGTAACTTCAAAAATCAAAAATTTGTTCAAATAGCCATCTCTAAACTGACCATATGTTGCATCTACAGCATATCTATTTCCATTTATCAAAACCTCAGTCCAATAATGATATGACCTTTGTTGACCACACCAGTAGTGACCATAAACAACCCTAGATTTTAATCCCCTTTTTCTAAATAATTCCGTTAATGCAGATGCCGTATATCCACACATGTTCAAATTAACTTTTGGTGGAGCATAAGGGTTTGCTTTTAATCCAGCATCAATAATTGCCTTTTTCAAGGTATCAAGTATTTCAAAAAAAACAGCGGCATTTTGCTCTATGAAAAGCAATTCATCTGGCAAAGATGGCGTAGCCTCTATATTAGACAACGTATTTCTCAAAACAAGAAAATTAATTTAACAGAAGAAGGATTTTAACACTTTTTGCATATTAGTCAATGATATTTAAAGAGTACATTTATTAAATCTGCTAAAATACAAATATCTCAATACTACATATGCAAAACTTCTTCGCCTCAGTTTTAGGATTCTTCGGACGAACACTTATTCTACTAGGATTAAACTTACTTATTTTTGTAGGCATCATCATGAATGCTGATCGAATCGAAGAACATCTATTAAACTTAGATTGGCCGCAAATCATAACAGAGGATACTTTTAGCAGCCAAATTCATGATCAATCAGAATCGCAAAACAAGACGCCTTTGCCATCAACTGTTCAAGCAAAAATATATAGCCCCGAGCTTGCAACTGAACTTGGCAAAACAATCGCACAAACTAGCGGAAACGTTATTAGATACCTTAAGGGCCAAACCGACGAACCACCAACAATAATTGATCTAACAGCGATCAAAAAAACAATTGTGAACAACACACTCAATACAAACCCAGAACTACCACCCGCAATTTTAACAGAATATGCCAATGCACTTGATACCAAAATACCCAATCAACTGAGCCTAGAACAACCTTTCAGCCAAGAGTTAACACCACAAAACGGTCTGACCCTCGAACTTATTTTCAACAAAGTTAGACAGTTCTTAACAAGCTACTATTTGTTCATTATCTTTGGAGCAATTCTAATTTTATTCCAATATAAATTGACCAGTTCCAATCCGGAAAACGTAATACCAAACAACATTAGACGATTCCGAAACAGCTTTTTCTGGTCAAGCATAATCTATATACTCGCACTTATTTCTATAAGTAAAGTTACAACCGTAGATATCGGAGGCACAATATTAATCAACGCAAGTAAATCCCTAATCGTAATACCTGCGCTAATCTCCAACCTGACAATTACAGCTGCCTTAGCTGTCATATATCACAGGATAAGACAAACTACTACGCAAGTCACCCATCATGGTTTGTAAGGAAAATTTTTGAAACCGTTGAGCGAAGCGAGCAGGTAAAAAAATTTTCCTTACAAACCCCATTCAGCACGCAACTCCTCGACCTGATCCCTTAAGTCGGCCGCTAATTCAAACTGCAAGTTTTGTGCAGCCAAATCCATTTTATCTTCAAGCTGAGCAATCATTCTCATCTGTTCATCTTTAGGAACTTTAGCTACATCAATCTCCGCTACCTCTCTCAAAGCAGCATCCTCGCGGTGTTGTCCAATATCTTTAACTGCTTTTTTAATCGATTGCGGTGTAATTCCATGTTTTTCATTATGAGCAATTTGGATTGTACGTCTTCTATCAGTTTCCGCGATTGCAGCATTCATAGCATCGGTCATTTTGTCTGCATACATAATTACGCGACCGTTAACATTACGTGCAGCGCGCCCAATTGTTTGAATCAAAGAAGTAGTAGACCTTAAGAATCCTTGCTTATCTGCATCTAAAATTCCCACAAAAGAAACTTCTGGCAAATCAAGACCTTCTCTAAGCAAATTAATCCCAACAATAATATCTATTTTGCCTAACCTTAAATCACGCAAGACTTCGATTCGCTCCAAAGTTTCAATATCTGAATGTAAATAACGAACTTTAAAGCCTGCTTCCACCAAGAACTCTGTTAGCTTTTCAGCTGAACTTTTAGTTAATGTTGTAATCAAAGCTCTTTCATCATTACCTACTACTTGTTTCAAATTAGCAATAATGTCATCAATTTGCCCCTTAATTGGCTTAATTTCAACAACTGGATCAATTAAACCAGTCGGCCTAATTACCTGCTCAACAATCAAAGGCTTAGGTGTTTTTTCATACTCATATTTCCCAGGTGTTGCCGACACAAAAATTGCTTGTTTCATATGACCTTCAAACTCTGTAAAAGTTAAAGGTCGATTGTCATGGGCAGAAGGTAGTCTGAAACCATGTTCAACTAAAGTATTTTTTCGAGAACGATTCCCCTCATACATACCCCCAATCTGTGGAATTGTAATATGAGACTCATCAACAATTAACAAATAGTCGTCAGGAAAGTAATCTAACAAAGTAGCAGGCTGTTCACCAGATTCACGATCAGCAAAGTAACGAGTATAATTTTCTATCCCTGAACAGTAGCCAGTTTCAAGCAAAATCTCTATATCGTATTCTGTACGTTGTTTAATGCGAGCTGCTTCAAGTGCTCGCCCTTGTGATAACAATTCTGTGTGTCTAATTTCCAAATCTTCTCTTATGTACTGAACTGCTTTTTCAACTTTTTCTTTAGTTGTAACATTATGTTTTGCAGGGAAAACTTTAATCGCTGTTAAATCTCTAATTAATTCGCCAGTAAAACTATCTACCTCACTAATTTTCTCAATCTCATCACCCCAAAATTCCAAACGAAAAACCGTATCTTGTGATGGAGGAAAAATCTCAACAGTATCACCCAAAACATGAAACATACCTTGCTTAAATTCCAATTGAGATCGTTTATATTGCATGTCTGTTAAGTGACGAAGCAATTTATCTCGCTTACGTTCCTCTCCAACCTTAATATCCAAAGCAATCTGCGTATAGTCATCAACTGAACCAAGTCCATAAATACAAGAAACTGACGCAATTATTAAAACATCTCGTCTAGTCAAAAGATTAACCGTTGCTGCATGTCTGAATTTATTAATTTCTTCATTGATAGAAGCATCCTTTTCAATATAAGTGTCAGTTGCCGGCATATAAGCTTCCGGCTGATAATAATCATAATATGACACAAAATAACTTACCGCATTATTTGGAAAAAAGTCTTTAAATTCACTACAAAGTTGCGCTGCTAACGTTTTATTATGAGCCAAAATCAAAGCTGGTTTTTGAGTTCTAGCAATTACATTTGCCAATGTAAAAGTTTTCCCAGTACCAGTTGCTCCCAACAAAGTCATTTTCGACTTACCTTTCATCACAGCATCATACAATTTATCAATTGCTGCCGGCTGATCGCCCTCTGGTTTATACTCAGACACTAATTCAAATTGTCCCATTTGGTAAAATCCGCTAAAGTCCATATAGTTAACCAGAAAAACCTTAAAATTTCAAGACCTTAATATGCTAGACACCACTAAAATTTTGCACAACACCAGCGATATTGCAGTTGAAACAGGCAAAATAATCCGTGATTTTTACTATGGCGAAATAACAATCAGCACCAAAAGTAGCCACCATGACCTTGTAACAAACGCTGATCAAGCAGCAGAATCACACATTATTCAAAGACTGAAAGAATTATACCCAGAGCACAATATTCTTTGCGAAGAATCAGCAATTGATTTAACAATTAACCCAGAAGTTCCAACTTGGATTGTTGATCCATTAGACGGAACCACAAATTTTAGCCACAAAATACCACATTTCTCTGTTTCAATCGGACTTTATTTACAAAATCAAGGCTTGGTAGCAGTAGTATACGACCCAATGCGTAATGAACTTTACACCGCCAGTGATCAAGAAATTACTAAATTAAATGGCAAACCAATATCAGTATCACAAACTAAAGACCTAGACAAAGCAGTCCTTGCAACAGGTTTCCCATATGATCGTAATTCACCAGAGTGGACAACCACACAAGATCGCCTAACTAAATTACACAAAATTACCAGAGGTATTCGTCGCTTTGGTTCAGCCGCCCTAGACTTAGCTTATGTTGCAGCTGGAAGATACGATGGCTTTTTTGAGTACAGTTTAAAACCTTGGGACATCGCTGCGGGAAAACTTCTTGTACTTCAAGCAGGCGGTAGCATTAAAGAAACAACCAACCCCATATTTATCCAAGCTGATAATAACAAGCTAAATTGGGCGCAAAATTAAATCATTCTCTCGGCCATAACTTCAGCAACTGGCTCACGCAAAACCACAGGCAGCTCAGTTAATTTTTCTGCAATTACCTTTTTGGCCAAATCTTTTTTAGCATCTTGAAAATTTTCCTCAACTTTCAACTTACCTTGTTCCAAATCAGAATATACCTCTTGCAACTGATTTAGGATTTTCACTGTTGCTGGATCCAAATTTTCCGTTCCCTTAGCGGCAGCCTTTTCTAGGGATACTGCAAAGCGTTTATCTAAAGCTACAAATCTGTTCATTAACTTTTCGTGTGCAGAAAAAACTGGAGTTTCCTGCATAGTAACCTGCTTTGCTTTCAATTTTAACCAACCAACTGCTGAATCCAAATTCATATCCGAATTAAGCTCATAGCGCTTTGACATATACGCTTTATAACGATCGACTCTTTGCGCCAATTTCATCCTAAACAGGTTCGCAAAACTAGGTGGCAAAGCAAAGTTTGTATTGGTTTCCCAAGCATTAAGCTGACTTTCAATATTTTGCAAAGCACTATCCATTTGCGTAAGTTTTTGAATTTGATCACCTTGGACATCTCCTTGCTCCAAAACCAACAATGCATCATCGAGTTTACTAATTCCACCACTAAAATCCCAAATCACATTTAAAAAATTTTTCAAAACACCAATTGTTTTCGCAAACTTATCAGTACCAGCCTCCAGCATTTCCAACTTAGAAAGAACAAAATTAATAGGATCATCAACAGTTTTAGGATCAACATCAACAATACCTTTAAGATCGTTCGCCAATGCTTGACCAAAAGTAAGTTTATTATCAATATTTTCAGTTCTATTATCCATTTTTTTTGTCAAGTTATCAGCCGGGGTTTCATATAAATTTTGCACTTTTCCATAAGGTTTAAACAAAAGCTTGCCTCCTGCACCAATTGCTAACTCCTTACCTAGCGCCAAACTATTAAAATATTCTCTTAACTTTGACATCGAAATAACCTGATTCGAATCTTCATTAGACTCTTCACCAAACCGAGTTGATGCAACCAACATCAAACTCAAACCATCACCACCCCTAAAATCAATGCTTTTCAATAACGGAATTGGGCTAAGAAAACCTGCAGCCGATGGCAGTTTATCAGCATCAAACTCACCTTCAAATCGATTAACTATACCTGTAACAGGATTTCTACATTCAATAAATGTCGGGCTTTGACCAACAACTATTTTATACTCAAGACAGTATTTTAAAGACTCATCATAAAACGGCATTTCCACAACCCCACCAGTAATAGGACTACGTTCTTTTAGTTTTTTTAAAGCATTTTCCATTTTAGACTTTTCATTTTCTTCGCTTAACTCATTCTTTGCTACCAAACCCTTATCCGCATCCTTATCCTTATCCAATAAACCCAGGCTAGCATCCTTCTGATCATTTTTCTGATCATCAAATCCAAACAAACCTTTAATAAATCCCCATGCTTGACCAAGCTTTTCTTTAATCCACGCCCATAATCCTTGACGCTCCTTTTTTGATTCACCTTCAATTTTATCTTTTTTTTCGGCATACTCTGCCTCCAATTTTTTAATTTCTCCTTTTGCCTCTGGTGGAGCATTTTTAGATGCTTCTTTAAAATCAGGTTCCTTAGGAAGCTCCTTGCTAACTGGCGGCTGCTGCGCCCCACTATCTAAATTTTTAAAATCGTTCATTTTATAACAAAAAATTCCTCTAATTATAACACAAACAAAGGGTGTCAGTAAAGCAAACTCACACCCCTTGTTTTATTAATAATTGACTAAAGCTCAACAATAAACAGTTTTCGTAAAGATCGAGAATGCAAGTCAGACCTCATGAATACAAAAGCATGCTTGTCACTCAACTTTGCAGCATAATCTATATGTGGAACATCATTAAGATCTAGCTCACCATTACGATAATCATCCAGATGACCATCAACTTCAAAGAATGACTTATCTTTATAATACAGACCAAAACAGAATCTTCGCAAAACGTTACTAAATCCTTCATCAGTTTTACAACTCCAATTCTTATCATTTTGCTGCCAAATTGGATCATGCACAAATGAATCTCTTGTCAGCTCAACCAACTCCTCATTCGTAAATTTCTCGTCCGATTCAATCAAACTACCATCTTCTCCAATCTTATAAGAGCCAAATTCTGCACTAACAAAATAGTGATCATTACCTTTTTTAGCAATCGCATAAGCTGGTTGCACACCGTAATAATAGCCTGGTGCTTCATTTGTAAATAAAGAAACAGACTGAAATCTATCTTTTAACAAAGGGTAGAAAATACCATATTTTTCTTTTTCCAAATCAGCAATCACGTCCGTATTCCCTGCAAACCAATTCACGTTATCAAAAGTCGGTTTATTCAAAAAACCAAACACTAATAACAACATCACAACTGCCATCACCAGCTTATTCAGGGCAAATTTTCCACTTTTAACCAAACCTACAATCAACAAGCCAAGAGAGTAAACCAGCATAACTAGCACTGCAATTGCAAACACTTTAACCGCCAATCCCACAGGAACTAAGTCAGCAAGTAAAGGTAAAACTGATGTATTAAAAATACTAAATTTGTATTCAACAATTGCTGCAACAACAATTAATAAGTTTGCTAAAATTACTGTTGAATACTTAACTATAGCCGCTTTGCTTCCACCACCCAAACCAGCTTTAACACCCAAATAGTTTGCCAAAGTAGCCGCAATAGTACCAATCAAAACCGTAAAGCCAATGTAGTTAAATCGGGTAATCAATAAACCAATAACCGGAAGCGCAAAAACAAAGCTGGGCAGTCCAATAATTGCACTAAGAAAACCAGAATCATACTTACGCATTGCATCTTTGTAGAAATGCAACTCACTAGTTAATTGAGTAACTATATACTTAAACGGTATAGCTAACAAAAAAGCCACAAAAATTATTACCAATACATGGCTAAAACTACCTTTACTAGTAATTAACAAATTAGGTACCCCACCAATAGCCAAGTAGTACATAAAATAAACAGGCAGCATTTGAAAGCCTAAAAATACGGCTTCCAAATACGCCCTCAAACGTAAACTTTTCATAATAAACAAATAATTATAAATAACCTCTTTTTGATCTCCCAGTGCCTGCAGAACATCAGCAGAATCAAAATCTGGTTTTAAACGATTAGCCGCGCAACTATCATCAAAATGCTCGCTCAACTCTTCCAAAAAACGGCTTTTGTAGCCATCATCCGGCAATTCGGCGGTTAAGTCCGAAAGATATTGCTCAATATTATTGGTATTAGACATTCAAACTGAATTTAAAAATTTTAGCCAAACCGGTAACCAAGTTCTCTAATTCAACTTGCTTAACGGCCAGAACTCCCTTTCCCGCTTCTGTAAGTTCGTAATAGCGTCTTTCCTTACCACTCGGCGCGGTTCTTCGCTCGCTCTGAATAAGCTTTTGCGACTCTAAGCGATACAACAACGGGTACAAGCTACTTTCAGCAAATTCAAAAATTTTACCACTCTCATCAGCAATAACCTGCAACATTTGGTAACCATAACAGCTACCAGCATCAGAAATCGCTTTAAGAACAATAATTTCCAAATTACCTTTCAGTAATTCTTTACTAAACTGCATCAAAACAAAGATTAAATACTATTTACTACATAGTAAATAACACATAGCAAAAAGTCAAATAAAAAATAAACTACCAAAACACCGCAGACGTATTCACTCATACGATGAGGATGTTTTTTGCCGAAACAGGAGTTAATCGCTTGAATTAAGCTTTGAGCGTGCGGATAGCATCAGCCCAATCATTACCACCCCCAAACAAAAAACTAGCAGAAACCAAAACATCCGCCCCAGCGTCACGCACTGACGCAGCAGTCTCACCATTCACACCGCCATCAACTTCAACCAATAAATCTGGTCTCCACTCTTTAAGCAGTTTAATTTTTTCTAAAGCCGAAGAAATAAAGCTTTGCCCTGCAAAACCCGGATTAACAGACATAACTAAAACAAGATCCAATTCAGCCAAAATTGGCTTCAAAAGTTCAACAGGTGTCGCTGGATTAATTGCCACGCCAACCTTTACGCCTAACTCTTTAATCTGCTGAACAACTCTATGCAAATGTGGACAAGTTTCATAGTGAACCGTAAGAAGATCTGCTCCAGCATCTACAAAATCTTTCAAATATCGCTCTGGCTTTTCGATCATCAAATGCACATCTTTAAATGCCTTAACATCTTTCAGTGCTTTTAATACAGGTGCACCAAATGTAAGATTCGGCACAAAATGACCATCCATCACATCAATGTGTAACCAGTCGGCGCCAGCTTCCAAAACTTTAACACAATCACGCTCTAAATTCGCCAAATTTGCAGATAAAATCGAAGCTGAAACTAAAACTGATTTATTATTTTCCATTACTAATGTTAGTCATCTTAGCTATACACCTTTGATCATTAGGATCGCAAGCAAATTCTGTATTTAAAAAAGTCAAAACCGCTTCTTTAGCCGTAGGTTCATCCATAACTTGTGTACCCAAACAGATAACATTTGCATCCGTACTTTTGCGCGCAAGTTCAGCCATAGCAGCATTTGCCACAACTGTAGCTCTTACACCTGCAACGTGATTTGCTGCCATCATCATGCCGATACCACTTTGATCAATCAAAATACCCATTGCTGCTTCAGATTGCCCATTTTCAGCAACTTTTTCTGCTACTTCACGAGCAATATCTGGGTAATCAGCTACTTCCTCAATTTTAAAAACACCCAAGTCAACAAACTTATACCCTTGTTCTTCCAACAAAGCCTTTATTACTTGCTTTAAAGCATATCCAACCTGATCCGAGCCGATGTAAATCATACTAATAAGTTAATCTATACACTATATCACAGATAACCTCTTAAGTGAAGATACATTACACTCTCCTTTACATCAAATCGCTAACTGAAAGTCCTTCATGAACGTGTCTAACAACTTTTGCCAGCATTGGCGCCAATGACAAAACCGTTAAATTTGGCAAAGAGTTAGGGTCAATAGGCAATGAATCAGTGACAACAATCTCTTTAAAATCAGCCTCACTTAATCGCTCCAAAGCAGGTGATGAAAATATTGCATGTGTTGCTACTAAATAAACATCCCCATCTGCCCCGTGCTGGCGTAAAAATTTAGCTGCCCCACAAACTGATCCACCAGTATCTACCATATCATCAAACACAATACAGGTTTTACCTTTAACATCACCTACTAAATGCGTTGCCTCAGCTTGGTTCATTCCTGGTCTAACCTTATTAATAATCGCCAAACCAGCACCTAGACTATCTGCAAACTTCTTAGCTGTCTTTGCTCCACCTGCATCGGGTGAAACAACTACTAAATCATCAAATTTTTTAGATTTAAAGTAATCAGTAAATAAACCGCGAGCCGTCAGACTATCCATTGGGTTATCAAAGAAGCCTTGAATCTGCTCAGAATGCAAATCAACACAAATTAAATGTTGAGCTCCTGCAGTTTCCAACAAACGCGCAACAAGCTTAGCCGAAATTGGCTCCCTAGGTTGAGCCACCCTGTCCTGTCTTGCATAAGCAAAACTAGGCATAATAACATGGATTTTCCCCGCAAAAGATCGCTCCAAAGAATCAATTATCAAAAACAGCTCCATTAACTCCTCGTTAACATTAGCTGTACTTGTCTGCAAAATAAAAACATCATCACCTCTCAAGGAAGTTTCTGCCTGTGTATAAATCTCTCCACACGCAAAACGATCAATTTTCAACGGTGATAATTCAATTTCTAATTCATTTGCCAAGGCTCGCGCCAATTGTGGATGAGAAGTTCCAGCAAATAAACGCAATTTTCCAGACATATAAATTTAGTAAGTGTACAATCTGATTATACAAAAATAATCAGCAAAAGGCTAGCAAATTAGTTATCTACTATAGCTTGTAATTTGGCTAAATCCAACTCCGGATAAGCTTGTAAAAATTGAATAAACAGATAAACAACTTCTTTCATTGAAACTTCTGTTAAACCCTCAAAGCGTAAAGTTAAATTCGGGCTTGTATTTGAACAACGAATTGCACCCCATGTATCTCTATCTACTGACACAAATGCACCATCGACTGTTAAAACATCATAACCTGCTTCCTGAAAACGTTTAGTTAAATCAGCAACTAATTCAAACTTCCGATTATCGCTACAAGCAATTTTAATCTCCGGCGTATTTACAACCATTGGTACATCGCTAAACAGTTCCGAAAACGGCTTATTTTCATCACTTACTAATTGCAAAACTCTAAGAGCACCTAAAAAAGCGTCATCAAAACCGTAGTAGTTTTCTGCAAAAAACAAATGCCCACTAATTTCTCCTGCTAGAAGCGCACCCGTTTCCCGCATTTTCGTTTCAATCAATGAGTGACCAGTTGCCGACCTAATAGAAACACCGCCTTTACTCTCCACATCATTTTCAATCACCTTAGAACACTTAACATCAAAGACAACTTTTGCACCTGGTTGACGCTTCAATAAGTCTCTAGACAGCTGTAGTAGTATTAAATCCGCGCTATAAAAACGACCTTTCTCATCTACAATACCTACACGATCTCCATCTCCATCAAAACCAAAACCAAGCACTGCACCACTGCTACGAACCAACTTAATCAAGTCTTGCATATTTTCCTCGTCCTCAGGGTTTGCTTCATGATTAGGAAAATTACCATCAACCTCCGTAAATAGCAGTTCTCGCTCAATCCCAGCAGCAGCAAATAAATCATCAAGAAATTTGCCTGCCACACCATTACCAGCGTCTGCAGCAATTTTCAATCCAGGTTTAATCTGAATATCTTTGACTAATCGATCTCGATAAAGTGGCCACACATCAACTTCTTTCAACTGACCAGCACCGATCTCGAAATCAGATTTTTCAATCATTTCAAAAATAATCTGAAGTTCATCACCACAAATACTATGAGCGTTTTTCCCTGTAATCTTAAATCCATTGTACTCTTTAGGATTATGACTAGCTGTAACATTTACCCCGCAATCAAACTCAGGTAAACAAGTTGCAAAGTAAACCATTGGCGAAACAGATAAACCAATATTAGCAACATTTAAACCTGTAGATAGCGCACCTTTAATAAACGCAGTTTGCAAAGCAGGTGATGTCAATCTACCATCTCTCCCAATTGCTAAATTTTTATGACCATGTCTTACTAAATAACTACCTGCTGCTTTACCAATAAGTTCAGCAACAGCTTCCGTTAGCTGTGGATTGTCACTCATGGCAATACCACGAATGTCATAAGCTCTAAAAATATTACGATCAACTTGCATAAAAAATGTTCAAACAGCAAAAAATACTCCCGCAAAGTAACAAAAAAACCAGCAAAAGGAAACAAATTTAACTATTAATTTCAAAGGATTTTATATATACTACTAACTTAGCAAGTTCACGAATCTTCAATCTATGACTTACTCACTATTTATTGGACGTTTTCAGCCATTTCACAATGGACACCTGCAAGTCATTACGGACATAATTAATAGTGGCGAAAAGGTAATCATTGCGGTTGGCAGCGCACAAGTTAGCCACACTCCAACAGATCCATTTACAGCTCATGAACGACTAGTCATGATAAAAAGAACACTTGTCGACGCAGGAATAAGTGCCGAAAATTACTGGTTAATGCCTATACAAGACATCAATCAAAATCAAATCTGGGTAAAGTACTTACAAAACAATCTACCTGAATTTAATAAAATTTACAGTGGATCAACACTTGTAAAACAGTTATTTCGTGAAAACAGCCAAATTCAGTTAGAAGAACTTCCTAGACACAATGGTTTAAGTGCAACTAAAATTCGCAATTTAATTGCAAACAACGATCCAACATGGGAAAAACACACACCCGCAGCAGTTGCTAAATACATAAAAGAAAAACAACTTGCTCAAAGAGTAAGCTCACTAATGCAATCTAGTTAAGGTAAACGAATAACTGGCGGCATTTCATTTTTATGCTTATTCTTTTTGACCATCTCTTTAACTTTGCGAACTAACAACTGATCAAAGCTTTCCGTGGAATAATCTTTTTCCAATGCTATCAAAATTTGATCAAGTAAATCATAACCAGCTCCCAACTCTTGTGCATCAGTTTGCCCTTTAAAAAGCTCAGCGGTTGGCGCTTTATCAATAAATTCTTGTGGCAAACCAATCTCCGCTGCGATTTTGTATACTTCAGTTTTATAAAGTTCACCAATCACCTCCAAATCTGCAGCCAAGTCACCATATTTAGTACCATAGCCAAGTAAAAGTTCAGACTTATTAGAAGTTCCCAATACAAGCGCATTAAACGAGTTTGCATAATCATAAAGCATCATCATTCTTACTCGGGCTTTTGCATTAGCTTTAGCCAAATCCACATGCTGCCACGGCAGGTACTCAAAAGGTTCCAAGAAACGATTAATCGGCACTTTTTCAAATTTTACTTGCAAAAAATCAGCCAACATCTTCACATGCTCAGTATTAGTTCGATCCGTCAAACCCAGTTCTGGCATATGAATAGCAGTTACATTTTTCGGTTTTAAAGCATCTACAGCGATCTTCAAAGTCAAAGCCGAGTCAATACCGCCACTCACACCAACAACTGCGTGCTGAAAACCATGCAAGCCAAAATATTCACGAACCCCTTGCACCAAAGCAACATATCTTGGATTCATAAATAAAAAATTTAAAAAACAGGCTACAAACGTAACATTCTTAAAAAGTAATCTCAAGCTTTTTCCATTTCCTTGTCATCACTCTCTTATCGAAACTGTTTAACAATGCGATCTACTTGCCTATTCATCGTATCTTGCTTCATCTTTTCGCGCTTATCATGCATTTTTCGACCTTTTGCAATTGCAATTTTAAGCTTAATTAAACCTTTTCGATCATACAACGCCAATGGAATAATCGACAAACCTGATGTCTGCTCGGCCTTCTGCAACTTATCAATCTCTTTTTGATTAAGCAGTAATTTACGCTTTCTAACAGGATCAACTGGCTTATGAGCAAATGGATAAGGCGTAATATGAATTCCCATTGTATATGGGCCATCACTCAAAATCGCTACATACGACCCTTTCAATTGCACACGGCCTCTTCTAACAGATTTTACTTCTTGGCCAAGCAAAGAAATACCAGCCTCAAACTCTTCTAATAGTTCATAGTCATGATACGCTTTTTTATTCCGACCAAATTCCGTCATTCATAAAAATTAACTAACTAAACTAATTTTAACACATAAATTTAGAAAAAGCTGCAAAACTTAGCTATGAACATACGGTGGCAAATGTTTATCACAGTTGAGGAGCTTAATTTACATTTTTAGAAGTTTTGCTTAATATTTCTTCAAATCTTGCCACCAATCATTAACCTCCACCCCTGATAGACTCGCATATAAATTTTTTGCAACATCGGTAACAATAGCTTTACCAACAGCATCATACCACTTAATAGCCATTGGAAACCCGCAGCTAACATACTCCAATGCAGTAAAAGCTTGCTCTAACAAATCAGCATCTTTAGCCAAATTTCCTGCCTCATTTGAACGATTTTCAACAGACTGCCAAAGCGTCAATAATTCTGACAACACATCTGGCGCGGTCTCAATCTGTTCTTTAACAACCTTTTCTTCATCAGCAGTAACATAACGCTGTGCAACTTTATGCAAGTCTCCAATTCGCGTCTCTGCCATATCATGAAAAGCTAGCATTGTAACAATTTCATGAGGATTTGAGTAACCAGACATCTTTGCCAAAACATACCCAATTTGAGCAGCTCTTAAGGAATGAGCTGCAACCGTTTCTGGCTCATCAACACCAATCAAACGCCACCCTTCATGGCGAATTCGCTTTAGATGACCCATTTCAAAAATAAAATCGACTACTTTTTTATTAACTTTCATTCAACCAACCTTTTAAAGTTTCAATTTCCTTAGTTTGAACATCAATAATCGCTTGCGCCATTTCTGTAATTTCTTGACGCTCTGTGAATTTCAATGCTTGTCTTGCCATATCAACCGCGCCCTCATGATGCAAAATCATACCTTCAATATAAGCTTTATCCAATTCCGCTCCAGTAAATTTTTCTAAACCAGACATCATTGCCATATAGTCAGATTGCGGAACCTCTTTGCCAAACCATGTCATGTACCAATCTTGCATTTGATTAATTTCTTGGCTTTGAGTCTCAATCACATCCTCCAAAAACGCTTTCAATTCAGGATTTTTTGTTGTTTTTAAAACCAACTCGGAAGTATCAACAGCTTCCTGATGATGAGGAATCATAAGTTCAATAAACTCAGCATCACTGGCAACCATCATCATATGACCATCCATCATCATTCCATGTTGATTATCCGGATTTTCAACAACTTCGCTAACACCAATACAGCCCGAAAGTAAAAGTACAAATAATGACACCAATGTAATCAATAATTTCATATTTATTATTTTAAATTAAACATAACAACTTTACGCGCCACCTTTCTTAAAGTCTAGCGCACATGAATTAATGCAATAGCGCATTCCTGTAGTCGAAGGGCCATCAGGAAAAACATGTCCAAGGTGAGCATCACATTTAGCACAACGTACTTCAGTTCTACGCATGCCATGACTATCATCTTCTAAAAACTTTATGTGCTCTTTTGCAACCGGATCATCAAAACTTGGCCAGCCAGTACCGGAATCGAATTTAGCATTTGAACTAAAAAGTTTTTCGCCACAACAAACACACATATAATCGCCGGTTTCCTTGTTCTGGTAATACTCACCGCTAAAAGGTGCTTCGGTTCCTCCTTGACGAGTTACACGATACTGTTCAGGCGTCAAATTAGCTTTATACTGATCATCATTCATATCTTGAATATTATATTGTAGTTAAATCTTTCGCAGATTTAAGCCACTTTGTCAATTCACACTTCTAAAATCTTCTATTATTGAACGATAATTTAACGCAGAATTTACATGTACAATTTTTAAACTGATCTATGAAAGTTTCACAGGCAATTGGCAACACACCACTAATTAAAATCACCGATCAAATTTACGCAAAACTGGAAACCGTTAATCCTAGTGGAAGTATTAAAGATCGCATGGCTCTTCATCTTCTAAATAACGCGGAAAAACAGGGATTAATCAGGCCTGGTGGCACAATTATCGAAGCAACTAGTGGCAATACCGGCATCGCTTTTTCCATGCTAGCAGCTGAGCGCGGTTACAAAATGATTGCAGTTATGCCATCAGACATGAGTGAAGAACGCAAGTTGATGATAAAAGCTTTTGGTGCCGAAATTATTGAAGTAGGACCAGCTGACTTTCTAGGTGCTGTTGCTAAGCGCGATGAATTAATCAAAGAACTTAACGGATTCTGTCCGAATCAATTTTCCAATCCAGAAAATCCTGATTGTCACTTTCAAACAACGGGGCAAGAAATTTTAAACCAACTAAAAGCATACAATATTGATAAACCTATTGTTGCTGTAGTCGCAGGCGTAGGCACAGGTGGCACTCTAATGGGACTAGGAAAAGCAATCAAAGCAGTTCATCCAAATGCAAAATTAATTGCAGTTGAACCTGCCGAATCAGCAGTAATGAGCAACGGCCCAATTGGGCCACACCCTATTCAAGGAATTGGTGACGGATTCATTCCAGAAATCGTCAAACTCAATGAGGTTGATGAAATCATGACAGTTTTATCAGATTTAGCCGTTAGCAAAACACGCGAACTAGCAACCAAACACGGATTATTAGTAGGTATCAGCTCTGGAGCAAACATCGCTGTTGCCGAAAGATTTATTGAAGTTAATCAGTCTACAGGCATTGTTGTAACCGTACTTCCTGATCGTCAAGAACGCTATCTAAGCCTACTTAAACAGTCTGACCCCAGCCCAAAAATACTAGACCGAATTCGTAGTTTCATTAAACAAGGAGGAAAAGTATAATTTTCTTTTTATAAAATCATTCACCTTGTGCACAATCTATGGTATAATTAATAGATTTAAATGCAATAATGGGTAGTTTATCTCAACCTAGTTCAAATATTGATGACATGGACGAAAAATCCACTTTAGAAAGTCTGAAAGATTTTTTAAAAGAAGGTTGGGACTCAATCATGCGCTTTTTTAAAGGACAACGCGCAGAATTAATGAACGAAATATCACCTAAAAATAGCATCTTAAACAAAGTTTTTGGCTGGCTCGGCTTTAATAATGAAAAGGAAACTACAAATAACAAAACCAAGCCAAACATCAAAGAAACCAACAACAAACTACCCTCTGGCCCACTAAGTCGAGAAACTATTAACAGTTTTGTTGGCGATTTAGCGCCGCAATTCGGCTTAAATGCTGAAAATGCATCCAAATTAGCCAATGTATTTGCTCACATTGAAAGTGGTCACAATCCAAGTGCACATAATGGCTCTGGCGCTATGGGTCTTTTACAATATATCCCACGCTTTGAGCCTGGATACCGAAATAATGCCAACAGCGTTATTAATCAATTAGGTATTCAAAATCACCCAGAAATCGCTAAATATATTAATGACCTTAAAATCAATGTGCCAAACGACAATGATCAAAAATCCGGAGCATTCGACTACAAATTTGCACTAATCAGTTGGCTAGCTTGGCTAAAAGTCAAAAATGACGATTATAATTTTGGACTTGAAAATTCACTCTCTTCTGATCAATTAAAAACTGTCGGTCGGCGAGCCTACACAATTTGGAATTCCGGCGATGGCAATTATAATGCAATAACAGCTGCTATTGAAAATAATGATTCATCTGGCGTTCAAAATGGCCCTAACTGGCTCGAAAAGCGTCCAGACAACATCAAAAATTTCTTTGAAAGTGAACGCGTTCAAGAAGAGCTGAGGTCTGCATAACTACTTAAATGCTCATCAATACAGCCTCATATTGATCTAATACCTTCTTAATATTATCCGGAACGGTTTTTAGATCAGGACCATCATTAGTATAAGGCGGCCAATAATGCATCTCCGCAATCACAAACTTACCTTCTTCAGCAGTTGCATATATAAATGCGCGTCTTAAGCAACCATCGCCACCCGTCCCAGGACACATAAAATAGTCTTCAGTATAAATTAAATCCGCACCGTTTTTTTGTTTTGTCTCTACAAAATCGTCATCACTAAAGTAATCAATCGCTTGCAGAAAATCTTTAACACTAGACTCCTTTCGGCCTTCTTCTGTCCAAAAAATTAGATTTGTATAACAAAACGGATCAACAGTAGGATCACCTTTCACAACATCAAACCCACATGGCTCTATTTTAGTAGCATCCACAGGATCAAAACTTAGACGAGGAGTATATGGAGTGTTAATAACTTGGTACTCCAAAGGCATTTGACCAATAATCGCACCCATAAACTCTTCCGAAGCAATTCCAGTTTTTTTAGCCTCCTCTACTTCATTATTTTCTACGATTGGTTGCACCGGATCTTCAACATCTGCACAGCCAAATAAAAGCAAAGTTAATGTTAACAACAAGGTTAATAAATAGTTTTTGTAGTTCATATTTGTAATTATTATATTAAAAATTTTAGACCAAACTAAGCTTCCGCCAAAACTTTAACTTTTTCAACTGCTTTGCTCCACATTTCGTCAAACGTTGTAAACTCCTTTTTATTAATCTCACAGTAAACGTCCAATTTAGTTACTCCGTTATCCTCATTTAACGTGTAGGTTTCTCGGCACCCCTTCCAACCTAGTACTTCTTCGCTATCAAAATCCTCCTTGCCATCAGGAGCTAAGAAACCCAAATGCTCAAACGAAACTTGGTAATTTGGAATAAAAGTTACAATTCGACTACTCAAACCACCTCCTTGTGGAGATTTAAACAAAATTTTAGCACCTAATTTCAACTCAGATTCATAATAAGATCCTTCACAAAAAGGTTCTGTCCAAATTCTATAACTTTCATCATCCAACAAAGTTTGCCACACTTTTTCAGCATTCGCCTTAATAATAATCGACTTTTTAATCACAGCACGCTCTGGATTAGCTACTTTAAGAACATAAGTTTCAAAATGTTGCAAAATCATCCCCCAACCTTCACGTTGCTGCTCTTCTGTGTGAGTTTCTTCTAAAGTTAGTTCAATTGAAACTTTTGTTTGACCATCACTATCTTCAAAACTAACAACAACTTCTCGTCCATCGGACATAACATAAACAATTTTTTCGTTTTCAACTATTTCTGTAAATTTTCCTTCTAGTGTAAATTCAAACTGTCCATCGGCTGAACGGTACCCAATTTCCATAACTCCCCCGACTTTTGCGTCAATCCGAGCAAATGGCGTTGACCATCCCTCCGATGCATAATTCCATTGAAGATTGGCTTCTGGATCCAAATATGTTTTAAATGCTAAATCCTTTGGCACATTGATTAATCGACTAACCGTCGTAGTTTTTGCTGACATAATTTTGGTTTAAATATCTAATTTAAGCTTATCATTTTACCCAATTTTCGTACAGTATTTATATTACGAGCAGTCATATTTTTGTAAACTTCAGTTCCTATAAAATCCCTCATTTTGCTTTTTGAATAATCTTCACGCTTTACATTCCAAACAATTGCACCATCAAAATACTGCAATTTATCAACATCAGGATTAATAATAATTAAATCCAAAGTTTTTTTATTAACATAGTTATCAGCCAAAAAAATTATATCTGTTTTTTGTTCTTTATTATTTTGCAATTCTGTAGGTAAAAAATCGCAAAGTCTTACTACATTTTCTCCATCGCGCACAATTACCTGAATATTAAATCCAAACTCCTGTTCCAAAATTTTCTCAATTTTCGCGAAATCGTGTTGATCAGACTCAAAAATAACATTGCCAGAGTTAATATATGTAACAACATTTTTATAACCCATTTTTTCAAACAGATCCTTTAGTACCTTCATCGACACTTTTTTATTACCACCTACGTTTATACCCCTTAAAAGAGCGACATATTTTTTTACTTCTTTCATAGCTTTAAGGTTTAAGCACTAGGCGTTGGGTCATTAGATTTAATGCATTTTCGACAATTTTGTTCAACGGCAAAAACGTTATCAATATCCACCATATAAATCGCCTCAGGGACAAATCGACTACCACCATTTTTACTATTCACAATCTCGCCAGTTCGCAAACCTAACGTCAACGTTCCTTTTTCACCTTTATTTTTCATCTGAATATCACCAGAAAATTGCTCCCAATCAATAGATCTAATTTCTCCTTTCATATAGGTTACTAGCCTCGATGGTGTGCCAACAAAATAGCCACCTTTTTTGAAAAGAGAATATAATCCTGCTACCAGCATCCCAATTCCAAGAACAATAAATAATCCCAGAAATATCGACGGCATTAACAAAGGATCAAGATTTTCTAATGTAACAGTTTGTGGCACATCGTTAATTGTAATATTAAGTTCTCCATCCTTTAATAGTGGTAAGGCCATAAAAAATACAAACAAAAGGTCAAAAGACAACCAGGCAAAAGCAAACAACAGCAATGAAATCCCCTTTTTAGGTGGATTCGCACGACGAGAATACGCAACAAATTCAGGCGTTTCACCGTTAAGCGTAGACTGCAATTCAATAGGTAAATTTTGATTATCCATTTTTTATATTTAAAGTAACAACTAGTCAGATTGTAAGCATACAAATCCAAAATCATTATATTGCATTGCAATACCGAATCAAACTAGAATAGACCAATTCCATTTAAACAACACCAATGCTTTGCAATCAATGTGGCCATGTTTCAAAATTCAAACAGTCATTTTGCCCACAATGCGGCTCTGAATCCGTAACAGAAAATACCAATATCAATAAAGTAGAAGTAGATACTGCTACACAAAATACCGAAACACCCAAACCATCCGACCAGCCAACCATCAAAAAATGGAAATTTCGCACATTATTAGGTTTTGGCGTCATAATATTTGTCATAATCACAAATGTGATCGTTACTCTCGATAACTCAGCAATCGATCAAAATAATGCCGGCGTTGAAAGCTTTAATCTCGGCGACACCGATACAGCGATCAAGCAATTAAGAGCTGCTGCTGATTCCGCATTAGATGATGAAACTAAGTTCGACACTCTAATTAACTTAGCGTATGTATATAGTCAAACCGAACAAACAGATAACGCAATCTCAACTTTTAAAGAAGCATTACCATTCGCCATTCCAGAAAGCGTAAACTACTATACCACCGCTGGTGAAATTGCGACTTTAGAAAAAAACCCAATGGAAATGGAAGCAAACTTTCAAAAAGCATACGCAATTAACCCGGAACACGTTCTTACAAACACTGCACTAGCCATACTATACCTTGACCTAGACGGAACAGCACCAGACTATATCGATTATCCAAAAGCACTTAAACATGCACAGGCAGCTTACAACAAAAGTAATCAAGATGAAATAATCACCTCGACCGAACATTTAGCTATTGCTCATTATTTTAATAGTAACTTCCAAGAAACTATCAATTTACTTACAGCACCACAAATAACTCAAGATGGATTTATTTCCTACTGGATTGCTTGGTCATATGCATCACTTAACGACAACGCTAACGCCAAAATTTATTTTCAAAAAGCTCAAGATGATGGCCTTCAACTTGAACCAGAAGCCCAAGCTTACCTACAATAACGCAATCTAGCCTCCTTAACGACATAATAAAAAGAAAAAGCTGCAAAAAACAGGTTAAGACCAAGGAATACCCAATTCTGATCCAAGTAGCTAAACAATCCAAGGATCGTACTACCAAACGTTAGTATTACATTTCTCCAAAAATCAGACTGGTTAATAATATAACCAACACCTGTAATTCCTAGTCCAACAACAAAAAGTAATAATCTAAAATTTGTTTCAAAAATAAACAAAACAGCAAACATAAATCCCAAAGTGCACAAAAGTATTATTGGAATAGAAATCTTAGTTCTGATATTAAGCATCATCATTATTGAGGCGATTAGCATTAAAATTTCAAGTAACACAAAAAAGATTTCACCAGTTTGAAAATAGCCTAAAAGTGCATACGCAAACATTACCACTGTCCCTACTGTAAAAAGCCAATTTCTAACAGAGTAAATAGGATGCCGAAGTTTCTTCTTTTCAGGCCAAGCAGCTCCAACAACCAATATTAATGAACCGATTAAACCAGTAGTCAAAATAAAATCCATAACAAAGGGTTATTTATATTTCGATAAACAGTCACTAAATACCACTCTCTTCTCTTCAGGTAAGCGTTCAAGGTTTTTAAGCAAAATTTTCAATCTTGGATTCTGATTAATTAGCAATTTATGCCTATCGATAAATCTATAAAAAAGGGCATCAACAATATTCACCCAATCTCCCTTTTTGTAATCACTCATTTTAAGAATGTAATTAGATGAACTAAAATAAGGTTTCGTTGTAATTGTACCACCATCTGCAAACTGACTCATTGCATAAACATTTGGAACCATAACCCAGTCATACGCGTCAATAAACATGTCCATAAACCACCCATATACTTCATCAGGATCAATATTCAAAAGCAACATTACATTACCCAAAATCATTAAACGCTCAATGTGGTGACAATAAGCATATTTTAATACTTTCTTTATCGTTGCATCAATCGGATATATCCCTGTTGTACCATTATACCAACTAGCTGGTACTACATCTTTATGTCCTAAGAAATTTTTTGTTCTCATCTCCGTTCCTTTCAAAAAATAGACCGCACGCATATATTCACGCCAGCCAATAATCTGCCTAACAAAACCTTCCAACGATGCAATCGGAACCTTGTCCAACATTTTCAGCGCACTATCCAAAATCCCTTTAGGCGATAACAGTCCAATATTCAATATTGCCGACAAGTTGCTATGAAACAAAACAGATTCATTCTCGGCAATAGCATCCTCATAAACACCAAAATTAAAAAATCTTTTATCAATAAAATCCGTCAAGGCTCGCTTTGCACTAACATGATCGATTGGGTAATTAAATTCTTCAACTGATCCAGGATTATCAGCAAAATACTTATTCGCATAATTAATTGCTTCTTTAACGTATTGATTTTGCTTAACAGTAAAAGATTTAGGTAGATCAACCTCCTTAGGTAACTTTTTCCTATTTTCAACATCAAAACTCCACTTACCACCAACCGGATTATTATCAGCAATTAAAACATTCAATCTCTTGCGCTGATAAATATAGAAACTCGTAAACAAATACTTCTGACGATCTTTAAAGAACGAATTTATATCAGCTAAAGTAGTTAAAAAATTCGGCGTTTCTAGAATATAAAATTTTTCAAATTTTCGAAAAGCAGCCTCTAGTCTCTTTTGCAAAATATTATCCACAGGATCATATACCGTAATTTCACAACTCTGCTTATCCTTCAAAAAATCAGCAACTTTACTAGGCAATGGCAAATTAGAATAATCAAAATAGTGTACTGCATAACCAGAAGCTCGCAAACGATCTGCCAAAGCCATCATTGATGCACGATGCAAAACAATTTTTTGCTTATGAAAATTCCTAGGATATTTAGTGTCTCTAAAAAATAACGGATCTTCAATTAACAAAAATTCTGTGTTTTGTTCAAAGTCAAAAAGACACTCAAAAAGTTGATGTGGGTAAACCAAATGATATTTTATTTGTTTTAATACCATTTACTTACAATCAAAAATACAATTATCCCTAATGAACTCCACCAAAAAAGATCGGAAATAATCAGACTAACAACTATCCTATTTTGCCAAGTGCGCGGTAACAATTCAGCCGACCTACCTTCTGCTTCACGCTTTAACAGATACGGACTTACGCAAAAAGACAAATATACACCATTTAATATCAATACTCCCGACATCAACAAAAGATAGATTGGCCATCCAACAAAAGCATCATTTCTAAAAAAAATTACTCCTCCAGCTAAAACTAAACACAAACCAACCCAAATCATCGGCTTAGTAACTTTATGTGTTCGCGTTGTAGCTTCAGTCCAATAATTAGAACGTCTCCCCAAAAAGCCATGAATATCAATCACAGTAACCGCACCCAAGCCTATTACATAACCCGCCATCAACAAAAACAAGCCTATATAATCAGCGAACATACTTTTTACTAATAAATTGATACTTTGATTCTAGCCTGAGGGAATACACCAAGCAAGTACAGTAGAAACAATTCCGATGCCTACGCAACAAGATTATATTTTCTTAGATTTCTGGGATTTTTTGACTATTTTCTTTTCTACAGCATTAATAGCATCTAAATAATCTTTTTCTACAGGCGAGAGCGTTTTAACTTGATATTTTCGATATTCCTTTTCAGCCTTTTCCATTGCTTTATCATGACTAATCTTTCCTGCATTTGTTAATTTGCCTTTGCCATAGATTTCAGAAAATTTATCTAACTCAGCAACCCAATCCTTCATTTTCATTGGAATTTGATCCTGAGCTTTAATTTCTGCTAAATCAAAAAAAGCTGAAACAAGACGATTGAGCCGAAAAAGTTCATCCTTTGTCAAATAGTTTTTGGCAACCGTAGTATCAGACTTTTTTGGTATTGCACCAGAGAAGCTCGTAAGCCCCATAAACTCTTTTTCCGCATCAGCTCTGGAATAGATAAGTTCTGCTGCAGTTTGTTCATTAGTAGCATAATGCAGTTTATTTTGAACAGTTTTGAAAAATAAAATCGATTCCTCACTCTTAGAATCATAATCAATGCTTGTTGCATAAAGATCTAAGACTTGTCGATACAATACTTTTTCGCTACTTCGGATGTCTCGAATTCTTTCCAGCAACTCTTTCCAATATTCGCCACCACCCTTACCTTTTAACCGGTCATCATCCATGGCAAAACCTTTGATGATATACTCTTTGAGTCTAACAGTTGCCCATTGTCTAAACCGCGTAGCGATTGACGATTTCACTCTATATCCGAGGGAAATAATAAGATCGAGATTATAATGCTCAATATCTCTAGAAACTGCTCTATTACCTTCTTTTTGAACTATTCGGAAATTCCGAACAGTTGCTTCGGGCGTTAATTCACCTTCAGTATAGATATTTTTAATATGTTCACAAATATTCGCTTTACTTGACTGAAAAAGTTCACTCAACTGAGCCTGGTTTAGCCAAACAGTTTCCCCTTCAATACGAACCTCTAGACGAGATTGCCCATCATCACCTTCGTACATTATAATTTGATTTTGTTCGATATTTTTCATTACCCTAGTGCTAGAATACAGACAATCTACATTATACAAGATAAAATTGAAAACTATATCTAACCAAAAATGATCATGAACTATATTAAATTAAGTAAAAAATAAGAAGCTAGAATATATATGCAAAATACCAGCTTCTCTCAAACCTCCCGTCTCACGGCAAAAAACTTTAGCCCCCTTTCGGGCACAGTTCAAAGACAGAAATGGCAAATTCCTCCGCTTCACTAGGGAAGTAATCGCAAAGTTCGCGCCCTAGCGCGAATAGATACAAATCGCAAAGTTCGCGCCCTAGCGCGAATATGGCGGAGAGAGAGGGATTTGAACCCTCGAGACCGTTTCCAGTCTACACGCTTTCCAAGCGTGCGCAATCGACCACTCTGCCACCTCTCCAATTTTGAAATTCGCTCAAACAACAAAAACAAACTAACATAAAAAGGACGACAGCAAAATAAAATCGCTAACCGTCCCCTTCTGTTCTCACTAAGCTTTTCCTACTACTTTTTGAGCAAGTTCAACAACTTTTTCCGGAGATTTCGTCAAAGTTCTTAAAGCTCTAGCAGAGACTTGCGCACGGAAACGAAGTCCTGTACGTGGATCAACGAACCAGCGAGAGAATAAATTAACCAAGAATCGGCGTCTTGTTTTACGGTTCGAATGACTAACATTGTTACCCATTGTCGTACCCGATCCTGTATAATCACAACGTCTTGCCATATTCAACAATCTAAATTGTAATTGAAAGCCTGCGTAATATATGCAAAAATCTAATTCAACGCAATAGTAAATTTACATATGGATAATCTTATCGGCCTTGGTTTCTCAATTATCGCTATAATAATAGCCCTTACCTTTCATGAAGCGGCACATGCTTGGATGGCAAACAAACTTGGAGACCCCACAGCACGCTTGCAAGGAAGGGTTAGCTTGAACCCTTTAGTACACTTAGATTTTCTTGGTACTATTCTAATTTTTATCATCGGCATCGGCTGGGGCAAGCCAGTACCTGTTGACGATCGCAACTTCCAAAATCCAAGGCGCGACACAACACTAGTTGCAGCCGCAGGCCCTTTTGCCAATCTAATTATAGCAATCATCTGTACAATTGCATTACAGTACTTACCTGCTGGCAATTTATTACAACTATTTCTTACAATTTCTTTAAGTTTAAACCTAACTTTGATCGCCTTAAATCTACTTCCAATCCCACCTCTTGATGGCTCAAAAATCCTTAGTATTTTCATCCCTAAGCGTTATTATTACCGCTACCAGGAGTTCATCAATGCTAATTTAGTTTACATCTTGATTTTCTTCTTATTCGATAGCCAATTCGGACCTAAAATTTATGGAGATTCTTTAATTAGTTTGTACCTAAGTACCGCCAGTGATTTCCTTGGTGGCTTGCTGTGGTTCACAACCTAAACGCCATAAATCAAGTACGGCAAGTCAATCCAAGCTTAGACACTTGAAATTACAGCAAAGCTGGTGCTAAATAAATATGAACTCTACTTTCGCCGTAACGGGAAAAGCGATACATTCTCGTCAATCATTACGCCTAGGGGCTCCTACAGTATCAAGCAACAAATGCCTGATTGCGGAAACCCACTTACCTAACTAGGACGTACGTATCGTTCCGTCAGAAACGCTTAAGTAGAGCTTTTTTTATTTAAAACAAAAAGAGACTACCGGCATAGCTGCAGGTAATCTCTTTTATTCAACGTATTAGTTAATATTTATTACTCAGCTGTCAACAATCTTAACAACATCACACCAAAATCTTGTTTTAAAATTGGTTGCTTACCACCAAACGTTCCGTCGCCAAAACCTTTAATGACTCCCTCTGCAACTAGCTCTTCAACAGCTACAATCGCCCAATCTACAAGCTCATCTGCAAAATCAACTTTCACATCACCTTTAAACTCATAACCTCGATCCAGCAACTCTCTGTAAAGCATCACAGCTACTTCATACCTATTCAGTGGACTATCCAAACCAAGCACACCCTCAGATCGACCTTTTACAATACCTTCTTCAGCAGCATATTCTGCAACACCAGCACACCAAGCCGGAACATCTTTAAATCTACTTTCTGCTTTTTCAACTACAGGCCAATTGAAAGCTCGAGCCATAATTGTTAAGGCCTCACATTTGTTAGTTGGCAATTCCAGATCTTTAGTTACCCAGCCTTTTTCCTTAAGTTTAGATAATTCATCTTCGTAGCTAAGTACCTTATCATCCGCTTGTAAATCAGTTGGCGATTCTGTCTTCTTAGTATTTACTCTGCTTGAAGAACTTCCGCCACCGCCACCGCCACCACCTCCACCTTCATTTGGAAGATCAACGGTAAACGGACCAACCACTAGCTCATTTGATTCATTACCTGCTTCATCTAGAAATATAAATCCACACTCATAAGTTTCACCATCTTCCAAGTTTGAAATTGTAGCCGTAGTTGCATCTCTATCCACAGCAACTTCCGATTCTCCACCACAATCCTCAAACAAATAGTCACCACCATTAGCCTCCACAAGTGTAAAGTCGTAAACAGCCTCTGTATCGGTTACAACTTCATCAACTGGCGTTACTTCTGTTAAGACTGGCGCTACAGTTTCAAGA
>CAYLRB010000013.1:0-2434 GCA_964386265.1 uncultured Candidatus Peribacteria bacterium
TAACAACAATGCAGACAGTGAAGATCCTGTAATTACTGTTTCAACTACTCGTCAAAATGATGATCGCGTTACAGTTCGTGGCCGTATTACAGATAATGAAGGCGTTGCTCGTTCATTTTATCAAGTTAACGGTGTGCGAGAAGGCGATATTGATTTGGAATCAGATGGTGATTTTACTTTTACAGCCGATTTACCTTTAGTTGGTAGAAATGTAGTTACTTTAGTTGCATTTGATGCTGCAAATAATCAGGCAACATATAATGTAAGACTTGAACGAGAACGCGATAATGGTGATGATGACAATGAAGATGAAGAAGATTCTGACAATGAATTTGGCTTAAGTATTAGTTACGATGATGACAATCCGTTTGATTTAACTGTTAGAAATACAGAAGAACTTGATGTGTTGATTGTGAATTTGTATGAAGTTGGTGATCGTAATCCGATTTTAAATGTTTTCTATCATTGCCGTCGAGACACATATAGTGGATGTCCAGCGTATGAGCGTAATCGCTTAAATGTTGGTCGTCATAATTATGATATTACTGATCAAGCTTTGCGTTTCTTAGACGAAGGTCGTTATTACTATAAAGCTGTTGGCGTGCTAGCTGATGACCAAGTGTCAGTTGAATCAGATACTTTCCGTTTTGAATACGATGATTTCGACGACTTTGATTTCAATGATTCAAGAAGAGCTGCTGATGGCTTATGTTACAATTACTTTACGGATTTGCGTGGAATTTCTACGGAAGATTGTGTGGATATAGCGACAGTACGTGAATATGGTATTTTTACAGGAGTGCCAACAGGCAACGGCTCATTTAACTTTGCGCCGAGTGAAATTCTAAAACGTAATCAATTGGCAGCTGTTGCTGTCCGTTTCGGCCAATTTCCACCAGCTAGTTACAATCCCCGTATCGATGGCGACTTGGGATTCCCTGATTTGCGCGAATATGTGCAAAATTCAGATGCATTCTGGTTTATGGATGCCTTTAAACAAGCTTTGGTTTATGGCGGAAAACAGATCTTACAAGGTGATCGTGGTTTAATGATGCCAACGCGTGAAATTACGGTAGCCGAAGCTTATAAAGTGATAATTGAATCTGCAGTAGTAGGTCAGAAATTGGCTGTAGCTCGTCCAAATATTAATCAAAATCAGCAAGTTTGGTGGGCGGATTATGATCGTTGGTTTGGGCAAGTAGGTTTACCGCAAATTGGCCCGGATGGAAATCGTCCAATCAGCCGTTTAGAGGTGGCGCGTTTCTTCTCAGCAATGTACGAAAGGGGCTTGGTGCGACGATAGTACCAAGGTTGAAGCAGGGCGTGATTTGTTTTTTTAGTGATTTTATGCTATTATATTAGGATATCAATTTTTTAATAGCACATAATATGGCTAAGAATAAAGAAATTCGCGATCTGAAGGCTGGGCCGGTTGAGGTGATGCCTTGGTATAAACGCACAAAATTTAAACTAGTTGCCGGTGTGGCAGCTGCTTCACTATTAATTACGGCTGCAATCTTCGGCAGCACGGGGCTGTTTAAGGGGGATATTGCTAGTGTTGATTTGAGAACACAATTGTTTGAAGTTGATAATCCTATTTTTTTAGCTAAAAATTCTAGAGGAAATCGAATTATTGATGAACTGAATATGCCTGTGATTACAGTTGGTGAAAAACAAATTACTAATATTTGTCACAATAATGATTGCGATCAATATTCTACAAATCAAAGTAAGTCTTATGACGGCTTTTTTATTGATGAAAATGGTGCTTTAGACTATTCAAAATCAGCTTCAGTAAGTACTGATATAAATAGATTAAGATTTGGTTTGTATTCAGATCAGCAAAAAATTGGCAATAATAACAATGAATACAGTTTAGCAGATTTTGGTAGTGATTTTATTGATGAATTTGTTAAAACAAAGAAAATTTATCCAATGTATAATGGTAGTCCGATACCAACTGATGTGCAAGTCTTGGATTTCCCATTTTCAGGATCTTATCCTAATACAATATTAACATATAACGGATTTGATAATAATTTTATTAAATTATCGGGTGGAGAAATGAAATTTGGTGTTAAGTTGGAAAGTATAACTCCTGCTAATTCACATGGGTACGTTAGAGAAGTACCATCATATATGAATGGCTGTACAGAAAAGTTTAGCACGATAGGAGGACGATCAACTAATGAGGGATACTTTGCTTGGCATCCATATGAATCTTTGCAAGATAAATTTAGTATTGATGATAGTACAGGTGAAATAACTGTTACTGGTGCGAACTATAATTTGGTACAAAATGTCTTTGTTTACCGCGTAATCTCAATGCCTTATCAAATTGAAAGGAGCTGTAGATTTGATGGTACTAAAAAAATTATTGAATCAGGTAAATACTTTACGATTGCTCAAGCTACAGTTTTGCGATTTAAATCAG
>CAYLRB010000013.1:2534-10646 GCA_964386265.1 uncultured Candidatus Peribacteria bacterium
GAGGAAGAGTGTTTTGCTGAAGTATTGGAATTAGATGCTGAAGCACAAGAATTGGCTGATGCATTGCCTGATTCTGAATTTGCGGCTTACCTTCAGATTCGTCTGCATGAGTTTGCTCGTGACTATGTTGCATATAAGCAAGCAATTTATGATGATCTTGAAGAATTAGAAGAAATTGCCGAACAGGCTGAAGATGATGATGAAGATTTACCAAGAAACTTTGATGACCGTTTAGAAGATTTAGCAGAACGTATTTATACATTGGAAGACAATGATGCTCGTGATGATTTATTAGAACGGTTAGCTGATTTACCAGGTGGTGATGACTATATTAATCCAGAAGGTAGATCTAACCGAGTTGCGATTACATTCGATGACGATAAGCCATGGAAATCTGTAATTACTTTACGTGAAGATGCAACGTTTGTTGTCTACAATATCCGTCAAGAAGGTGAAAATCGTGCGATAGGTACGGTTGCTTACCATAAATATGATGGTATTGGCCGAATTAACGGAGCTGATCGTGAGAGTGATGATCTTTTAGAGGCAGATTCTTATGCTTGTGAAGCTGGACGTGGTTGTGGAAATGACTGGTCAAGTGGTCCCCTACCGATTCGGATTCCTGAAGGTGATGATTACTATTACCGTGCAACTGTGTTCTTTGAAGACGGTCGCCAAGAAACTGCTGAAAGTAGAATGTTCGATTTAGATGATAACTATGTTGTTGGTACGGTTCCGGGTGGGCCAAGAGGTACAGGTTTATGTGATAACAGATTCTCTGATGTTCCAGGTGCACACCCATATTGTGCTGCGATTAAAGCAACATGTGATCTTGGTGTAATGTGTGGTGGCACTGATGCACGTACTGGTCAAAGAACATACCGTGCAGATGAAGTTCTAACTCGTGCTGAGTTCGTGGCGATTGGTCGTCGTTTGGCGGGAATTAGTCCTGTAACATGTAAAAATCCAAATGAATGGCTTGCCTTGGGTTACAATGATGTAGCTCAATATGCACAAAATAGTAATACTGCTTGGATGTGTAACGAGCTTAAGAGTTTACGTTTAGCATCTGGTGAAAAAATTGTGGGAGGTTACGTATTGCCTAATGGCCAACGTGAAATCCGCTTAACAAATCCGGTTACAAGTCCAGAAGTTGTGAAAATTTTCCTAGAAGCTTTGGATTTTGGTCGCTTACTTAATGCTCAACTACCAGCATTTAACAAAAATATTCCAGGACAACCTTGGTTTACTGATTACATTCGTTATATGCAAGCAAACGGTTTACCGATCTTAAATCTTGGTCCGGTAACTCGTGGTGAAGTTGCTTACATTATTGCTACAGGTCAACGCTTGTACAATGCGAGAGCTTTACAACAAAGATTGGCAACGTTAGGTGCGATGCCATACTAATTAATTTGATTTGAAGTTTAAGAGCCCGCAGCTAGCTGCGGGCTCTTTTTTCGAGCGTTGAAAAAACAGCATCTAGTGCGTTAAAAAGCAAAAAGCAGCTCATCGTACGTACAAAGTACGCCTCGCTTTACTTTTTGCTTTTTGCCTACTATCTACTACTTTTTGAACGCTCTTTTTTCGAGCGTTGAAAAAACAGCAGCAAGAATCTTGACATAAGTAAGCTGTTGTTTTATTGTTCGCTTCTTGATTTGTAATAATAAAAACTTGAACTTTTTTAGGTCACTAAAGTTGAAGTCGATTGTAATTGTGGGGGCAATTTTAAGTTTGCTTCTAATTTTAGTGATAACAAAAAATTTAAAGGCGGATTTAAATTTCGATCAGCATATTTTGCGCTTACCGGAGTATAGTTTAGAGCTTAGTTCAACAAGTAACTCCCCTAGTTTAAAACAAAAGTTGGAGGTTGAGTTGCCGGTAAAAATTAAAAGTGATGTTTTGATGCTAGATTCAGTAAATAATTATCTGTTTACTGTTGAAGATCAGGAGGTTGAGCTAACAGGTAAAAGAAAGTTTGATTTTGAAATAGGTTTTGCCGAAAGTGAAAAAATTGCACCGGGAGTTTATTATGTTGAATTTAAATGGTGGTCTGAACTTGATAGTAAGTTAGTAGTTGTGCCTTTGAGGGTTTATTATGATTTGCAAAATCTAAACGATCTTGACCGAGCTAGCTTTGATAAGCAGTTTGTAAATCCCCTGTCTGTTCAACAAAGCTTAGATAATTACAGTGCGCTAAGTATTGTAGATGTTAATAATGTGGGAAGCGGTGGTGCATGTCAGCCGCTTAAAAATGGCTGTAAACTGCAATTTAAGTTGAACTTGCCAGCGTATGTGCGAGTAAGTTTATACTCAGGGCCGGAGCTTGTTGCTACATTAATTGAGGAAGAGGAAAAAACGTTGGATGCTAATGTTGCGCAAACAATTGAGTGGAATGCTCTTTGGGATAACCTGCCTGCGCCAACAGGAGCTTATACATATGTTATTGAAGCGTATCATCCGCGGTTTGGCATAACAGTTGCTTCTGGTTCATGGGATGTTGATTATCCTCAAAAGGAGAAGGCGGATCGACTATTGTTTGATTTGTCTGAAAAAGATAATTTGGCATTAAGAGTTAGTCAGCCAAGTGATGTTGCGGTTTGGATAAGTAAAGAAGGCGAATTGATAACGGTCGTCGATCACTTTTACTTAGCTGCTGATGAAATTTACTCTACAAAAATTTTAGAAAAACCTTGGCTTCAAAATTTAAATCACGGTGTATACGATTACCAGATTGTTGCTCAAAATACGGCTTCTCATCAGGAAATTGCTTTTGGCAAATTAGACATGCGTGATGATAAAGAGATTTGGTATTCGGAGATTGAGCAATCAAATTGGAGTAGGCTTGGAGGTGGGAAACTCGATACTGAAAATGTTGCTTTGTTGCAAAGTTCGCCACTGTTTTGGGATAGTTATAAATTCCAAAATTTTGCCATAGATTTTCTAAATCTTAAGCGCGGTAATGTTGATGTGAAAATTGCTAACCCTGTTACAGCCTTTGAGTTACGCAGTATAAAATTAGCCGATATTGGTTTGCAAAAATTAATTTGGGATAAAGATAAAGTTACAAAAATTTTGGAACACAACAATACAGCTTATTGGATTGTTACTGCTGTAAAAAGTCAGTTAAAAAGTGATGATGTTGATCAAACTCCCCTCTTTGTTGATCGTAATGGTTTCTTGCCAATTACTATATTTGGTGCACACAAAGTCGGTTTTGTAGCAGATGAGCAGGTGATTTATAGTAAAAAACAATTAAGTTTGATGCAAAATTCAGGTTTACTAAAAGCGCTGCAAATGACAGAAAATCCTGAGCGCATTTTACTTAACAAACAGGGATTGCTTTTGTTAGCAACAATATTGGATCTTAAATGGCCAACGTTGTTTGAGCTTACACCACTTGTAGAGTTTGAATTACCAGATAAAGAAAATGTTAATTTGAGTTTAAATGAAAAGCGATTTGCTGAGTTATTGACTACTTTATTTAACAGTGAAAGATTGGGCTCTGATGGTATTTTACAAGTCAACTGGTTGGCGGATCCTGTTAGCGAGCTGCAGTTCTGGTCTCAAAACTTAAAGTATGAAGATTTTTATCGTGCTTTTGTGGAAATGTTGTTGCAGCAAGAACGTGTAAAGGCTGAGATAGTTGTTAATCGAAATGCTAAAAATACCTGTTTTGAGAATATTGATTACAATGGAAATGTTAACTTGTTCCCCTATTTGAATTTTGTTTGTGAAAATTTGCAAAGTTTGAAAAATGATCAGATTGTATCGGAGGTTACTTTTGCTGAATTGGTCAAGAGCTTGCAGCTTGCACAAGATAAGAAATGGTGGTAGTTTTGAGGGTGATTTAGCCCTATTAAATGGATAATTGGTTTAAAAAATTACAGAAACTTTTTTCGCAAATAAATGTTGTTACAAAAAATTTGGCAAATGGTAGTACAAAAGTAAAACGTGGTACTAAGACAAAAAAGAATGAAGATCAAGCAACTATGCCGGAGTTGGAAGATCAACAAGCTTTTGTTATTAAATTTAGTTTAAACAATGTTGCGAAAGTAACTTTGGTTATTGTTGCAATTTTAGCTTTGATTGGAGCAGGATATATAGTGCGTGAAACATTGCTATTACTGTTTGTGGCGTTTTTACTTTCTTCTGGATTGCTACCAACAATTGATTGGTTAGCCGAACGCAAAATTCCACGTGGTTTAAGTGTTGTTTTTGTCTACTTTCTTTCAATTACAGTTTTAGTTTTATTTTTCTCAAGTTTCTTACCGATTTTAGGTCAAGAGCTGGTCGCGTTGGGTAAAAATATTCATACTGTTGTTTTGAAAATTGGACGTGGAGAATTAACAATTCCAGGTTTAGATTTTGCACTCGAACCTCTGCAGCAGTATCTGGCGACGCAAGATTTAAACGATTTTGTTGAATATTTTCAGAGCGGTTTGGTTCAGATTGGCACTAGATTAGCAGCATTTACAGGTAGTGCGGTTAAAGTCTTATCTGCATTTTCAAATGGAGTTTTGAATTTTGTTGTTGTTCTTGTTTTGGCATTCTTCTTGATAGTTGATCGTGATGCTGTAAATCGCTTTGTGGTGACTTTATTCCCTAAGCGATATGAAGGTTATATTTTAAATAAAAACAAAGAGATTCAGAAAAAAATTGGGTTCTGGATGCAAGGACAGCTTGTTTTAATGTTTGTAATTGCGGTAATTACCTATTTGGGTTTGCTAATTTTAGGAGTTGAATACGCGCTTACATTAGCTTTCTTGGCAGGTTTGGCTGAAGTGTTGCCGGTTGTTGGTCCATTGGTGGCTATGTTGGTTTCAATTCCGATTGTTGCTAACCAAGCAGGCTGGTTGATTATTGCTGTGCCGATTTTGTTTATAATTATTCAACAGATTGAGAACAATGTACTTGTTCCGATGATTATGAAAAAAGCGGTTGGTTTAAGTCCGGTATTTGTAATTTTGTCGATGCTGATTGGCTACAAATTCCTAGGCATTCTGGGCATGATTTTGTCCGTACCAGTTGCTACAATGGTGAGTTTATTTGTTGATGATTATCGCTCACACCGATCATAATTACTTCTTTCTTCTGGTTCTAGTTGGTCGTGGACGTTCACCGTCTGTTGACGCTTCTTTGAATGCCAGATCAATGTTTACACCCTCAAAGCCGTATTCGTCACGGATTTTGTTTTCCAAGTAGCGTTTGTAAGAGAAATGAAGTTTGTCTGCATGGCGGCAAAAGAAAACGAATTGTGGTGGCGTTCCTTCTGATTGAGTAACAAACTGAATTTTTGCTTGATGCTTACTGTTAGTTTTTGGTGGATGCTTGAGAACTAGTTTTTTAATAAAGTAGTTGATGTCGTTGATTTTTAGGCGGCGATGTTGGTCGGCAAAGATTTTTTTCGCAATTTCTAGCATCATCGGGACGTTAGTTCCTGTGGCTGCAGAAGTGAAAATTACAGGAGCCCATGGAACATATTTTAAACGATGTTGTAGGTAGCCAAGTAGTTGATTTTTTTCTTCAGGTTTCATTAAATCAGCTTTATTCACTACGATCACAAGTCCTTTTGCTCCTTTTAGAATATATTCCGAAACATGCATGTCTTGTTTCGCTAGACCGATGCTACCGTCCATGATTAAGAATGCGATATCTACTTCGTTGATCGTTTGCATCGTTCGTAAAACACCAAATTTTTCTAAGCCAACTTGCTTGCCGCGTCTACGAATACCAGCTGTATCGATTAAAGTGTACTCTTGATCTCCCTCGGAAAATGGTAGATGTGTGCTATCCAAAGTTGTGCCTGAAATTGGGGAAACTATTACTTGTTCCCTGCCAAGGAGGCTGTTTATTAAAGATGATTTACCAACGTTTGGTTTACCTATAAAGCCTAGTTTAATACTTTTGTTGTCAATTTGCTTAGGAGCTTTGGGTAATCTTTTGCTGATTAACTCTTCAAGTTCTGAAAGTCCTAAATTGTGAATAGCTGAGATCGGCAGCACGTCGGAAAAACCTAAGCGAACTAGTTCATCTGTATAAGTTTTTGCTGATTTACAATCTTGTTTATTGGCTGCAACTATAATTGGTTTGCGACTTTTGCGAAGAATTTGTGTAACCTCTTGATCAGCTGCTGTTAGTGGTTCGCTACAATCTACTGTAAAGACAATTAAATCAGCCTCGGCAATTCCAAGTTTGGCTTGTTTTATTATGTCGTCGTTTAGATCTGTTTCGGCGTTAAAAAGAATACCTCCTGTATCTACTAAAAGTACCTTTTTGCCTGTCTCTAACTCTACTTCGCGGTATGTTCTATCGCGCGTTGTACCAGCGATGTGAGAGGTTATCGCATGTTGTTGACCAAGAATACGATTAAAGAGGGTGGATTTACCTGTGTTTGGTTTCCCGACTAAAGCAACAATTGGCAACATGCCGATATATTAAATACAGATTGGTATTTTCTCATATATAAGCTAATTTAGCAACTGTAATCTTTTAAATTTTTATGAAAAAGGATAATTGTAATTTAATTGCCGATTTGGAAGCTCGAGGCGTTACGGTTTGCCCAGTCGTAAAAGGGCGTTCGCCGCATGATGTTAGAGAGTTATTTGACACTGCACCACAGTTGAAAATGTTGGCTGAAAATCGTTGGCCGGATTGTGAAGCTAATTTTAAGGCATTTCCTCATTTGCAGCGCCATTTTATAGGTCATTTGCAGAAAAATAAGGTTGCAAAAGTAGTGCCATTGGTTGATGTGATTCAGTCAATTGACAGCTTAGAGCTTTTGGAGAAAATTAACGATGTTGCTATTGAAAATAACAAGGTAATAAGTTTTTGTTGGCAGGTTAATGTCTCACGCGATCAGCAAAAAAGCGGTATTTTAGCCGAGGAATTGCCGTTTATTTTGGAGGAGTTTTTAAAAAAACAGTGGCGAGGTGTAAAACTGGTTGGTTTGATGACGATTGGTGAACGGTTAGCTCCTAATGAACGGCTCCCCTACTATCTTCAGCTTAAATCGCTTTATGATCAGCTTAATGAGACAGTTTTAATTGGCGCGAATATAGAGAAAATGACGATTTTATCCATGGGCACAAGTGAAGATTACGAGGTAGCAATTAGAGCTGGTGCAAATATGGTGCGTTTAGGATCAATCTTGTTTGAAAAATAGTCAAAATTCTGCTATAATATAGGGATTTGCTTATATTATATGTGGATTCACCGCCTAGTTATAGTTTTGATTGCCGCCCTGTATATGTTTACATCTACAGCCGTAGCTCATGGTCAAACAACTGATGTAGAGCAGCAAGCTGGAGGTGGGCAACCGAATCCAACTTTTGCGACAGATCGAGGTATTACTTTGTTGCCGAATGTGAATCCGGAGATTTTCAAGACGAATAGGGACTGTTATTTGTTTGCTAAAAGCTTTGAAAATGCCTATTTTTTTGGCTCAACTAAAGGTGATATGAGTCAGTCTTTGGGAAAAGCTTTTGATACTTGGCTTACAGCTATTAATCAGACTAATGCAACAGATCCGCGCTTGGGATTGAAAAGCGAATTGGCATTGGACGACATTTTGGCTTGCGCATTAATTAGTGGACGAGTGAAATTTGCCTATGTTCCCTTTTATGCAACTTATGTTTTGCAATTGGGGATGATTTTATCGGGTGTGATTGCCATGTTCTTTGTGATTATTGGCGGTTATAGTTATACCTTTAGTGGGCTAACTGATGACAAAGAAACCGGGCGAAATACTATTAAATACGCGATAATTGGTTTAGTAGTTTCCGCATTCTCTTGGATTATTGTTGAGCTGGTGCAGATCGCAGCCAGTGGCGGTTTGGCCTAATACCTAGGCTGGTTGGAACTGAAAAACCCAACACGGTGTTGGAAATTTATTTGGAGAATTTAAGATGGAAGAGTATAATACTTGGATGAATTTTTAAAATCCCTTGCTAGTAAGCTGCTAGTTCTGTAAAAATTATGTTGGTTTTACAAACTTGTTTGCGAGACGCAAGAATCGTTAAAAGGGGTCATAGCTCAGTTGGCCAAAGGCGATAGCCGTTTATTACCACTCGCGCAAAGCGCTCTAGCCAACTGAAAATGTGTATGGTAAAA
>CAYLRB010000013.1:10746-25943 GCA_964386265.1 uncultured Candidatus Peribacteria bacterium
GTTTATTACCACTCGCGCAAAGCGCTCTAGCCAACTGAAAATGTGTATGGTAAAAAAGAAATAGTAGCGAAACGCAAGTTTGCGAGAAGGGGTCATAGCTCAGTTGGCCAAAGGCGATAGCCGTTTATTACCACTCGCGCAAAGCGCTCTAGCCAACTGAAAATGTGTATGGTAAAACAGAAATGGTAGCGAAACGCAAGTTTGCGAAAAGGGGTCATAGCTCAGTTGGCTAGAGCGCTTGCATGGCATGCAAGAGGTCGGGAGTTCAAGTCTCCCTGGCTCCACCAGAGTTTTATTAAAGACGTTGATTTAAAGCTGATTAAGTTTTAGAATTTGTCGATAATTTTATTTGTAGAATAAATGAGGAACATTGCCTTTATAGATGGCCAAAATTTATACCTTGGTGCGGCAGAAGCAAATTGGTGTGTTGACTTGAATAAATTTAGGATTTATTTAAAAGATAAATACAAGGTTACGGAAGCCTACTATTTTTTGGGCCATGTGAAAGATGAATATCATGATTTGTATAATTTGTTACAAAAAGCTGGTTTTATAGTGGTTTTTAAGGAGCATAGATCTATATTATCGACAAATAAGAAAGGCAATGTTGATACAGATCTTGTTTTTGAAATTATGAAATCTTTAATTGAAGAAGAATTTAATAAAATAATTTTAGTTTCTGGCGATGGCGATTACAAAAAAGTTGTAGACTATTTAATTAAGAAAAACAGATTTGCAAAAATACTTTTTCCGAATAAAAAATTTGCATCTTCACTTTATAAAAAATTGGGATCAGAGTATTTTGATTATCTTAGTGAAGACTCAGTAAGAGCAAAAATTAGTTACACAAAAAAGAAAGGGGCTCCTTAGGCACCAACACCTTTTAGATCCCCCCTCGTATTGATGTGCTTACATTATACTACATAGTCTTATATTAGGTCAAGTTTAGCCGGTTGTTACCTAATACCACCACTCCTTGCTACCTGCCTTTTTTTCCTGTAGATTGCTGCGGTCTTGTTTCGCTGTTGCTCAAATTAATTTTTCTAATCTCCTGCTTTAATGTCAAAATTCACGTCTGGTTCGGTACTTAAGAGTTTGCTAATGCTGGCAGGTCCGATTGTTTTAACAAACTTGTTTCATACAGCGTATCAGCTGGTGGATTCGTTTTGGGTTGGTAAATTGGGTGCGACTGCGGTGGCGGCTGTCACGTTGAGTTTTCCGATTATTTTTATTCTAATTACGTTGGGAGGCGGATTTTCGATAGCGGGCACAATATTGGTAGCCCAAAATTTTGGTGCAAAAAAACTTGAAGATGTGAACAGTATTAGTGGTCAGACGGTGGGCTTGATGGCTTTGATTTCAATTCCAATCATGTTGCTTGGTTACTTTGCGGCTGGTCCTATTATGCAGTTGATGGGAGCGGATAGCGCTGTCTTGCCAGAAGCCACGAGTTATTTGAAGGTTTCCAGCTTGGGGATAATGTTTATGTTCAGTTTCTTTGTATTTCAGTCGTTGATGCGTGGAGTTGGACAAGTAAGTAAGCCATTATATATTGTGGCCTTTACTGTATTTTTAAATGCGATATTGGATCCCCTCTTTATTTTTGGATACGGAAGTTTTGAAGGGTTTGGCGTAACTGGTGCGGCTCTAGCGACAATTATTACACAAGGCATAGCTAGTGTTATTGGGTTGTATATTTTGTTCAAAGGAAAAAATGTCATTAAAATTGGTCTAAAAGATTTTAGATTGGATTTTTCGTTAATTAAAAGAATGTTCTTTTTGGGGCTTCCAGCTTCAGTTGAACAAAGTATGAAGTCGATTGGTTTTGCCATCATGTCTGGTTTAGTGGCAACTTTTGGTACGGCAATTGTCGCTTCTTACGGAATTGGGATTAGAATGTTGACCTTTGTAATTATTCCGGCGTTCGGTTTGTCGATGGCTACATCAACTTTAGTTGGTCAAAATATTGGAGCTGGAAAACCTGAACGTGCGAAAGAGATTGCTGCTAAAAGTGCTCAGATTGGTGGCGGACTTTTGTTGATTATTAGTTTGATTTTCTTTATTGCTGCTGAACCGTTGGCTAGCATTTTTATCAAAAACGACCCGCAAGTAGTTGCAAATGCGGCTAAATTGATTCAGTTTATGTCTTTTGCCTTTCCTTTAATGGGAGTGACTTTAGTTTTGAACGGTAGTTATCAAGGTGCTGGTAATACAAAGATTACGATGCTGTTTTCCATAATTTCGCTTTGGATTTTTGAATTTCCTTTGTCTTACTATCTGTCGAAGTATACAGGATTAAATGAGACTGGTTTGTGGCTGGCTGTACCGTTAGCGAACCTTTGTTCATTAATTGTTACTTTGGTTTACTTTAACTTTAGTGATTGGAATAAGAAAAAGCTTATTTCTGCCAATGAAAAACTGACAGATGAAGTCATTAAAGAAACGATGATTGAAGAAGGTAGGTAAAGATTTAGGCGTTATAAAGGCTATACTTTTTTATCTTTTAATACTGCAAGCTCCTCCAGGACAGGCAGGTGCATGCTCTGGTTTCTTGATGATATTATGTTTTGTTAGAAATGTGTAAATTTTGCAACCAACACAGATGCCTGCTGATGTTTCAAGCCACATGAAAGTTAGGCAAATTCCACAAATTGTTAGCGGATACGATCCGCGTAATCCTAGCATTAAAGTACCAATTATCATTAAGGTTGCCATAAAAAGCCCAATGCCCCAGGCGAATCTTTTTTGAATTGCTCCTACCCACTCAGGTTTTTGTTTTTTTACTAGCATTCTGCCGAAAAAACCAATTACGCTATATTTTGGTGCAAAAACGGCTTTTAAAAAGAAGTCTAACCAAAATAGTGGAACAACTATGTACATTAATGTGAAGTCACTTGTGGTTCTTGTGTACCAAAGGGTGCTAAAGCCAATAACAAACATGATACCGGCAGTTGCTCTTACCGCCCTTTCATTAATAACGCCATATGGGGCAGGCTTACCATCAATTGTAAGATCTGGAATAACTTGACCGTATGTTGAGCTCATAGTGGTTAGTTTAGTAATTATTTTGTGATGTTATATTAGAATTTGAATTTGTTTTAGGCAAGCATAGGTGTTTTGAAAAGTGTTGAATAATGTCAGTGAATTTTCTTGACATATACTTTTTTACTGCTATAAGTTCTTCTTTTGTGTTCTAAGTTTTATATATGAAAATGGTTCAAAAGAAAGCTCCAAAACTGGATACATCAAAATTTGAACATGTAGCTTCTGATTTCTTGAGGGATATTAAAGATAATCCCAATTTTTGGGCGTATAGTAGGGCAATTGCTGCCGGTTATACTGAGCAAGATGCTATACAATATTTTTTGACAGAAGATGGGAATGATCAGCTTTATAGAAAGCTATACTCAGTTGCTGATGACTTTTTAAGGTTAATTCCTGATAGTTTATTAATGGCAATTATTAATGATAAAACTGGTAAAAAGCTGGAAGAATTGTATAAGTTGTTAAATGGTAAGTTCGTTTTTTTATTAAAAGAGATTAATTTGTTACCTGCACAACAGATTTTGGAAAATACATTTCTAGAAAGGTTAATTATGATTTTGCATGATAAAATGTTAGAAAAAGCGAAGATTAATAATATTGGCTTGGAGAATTTTGTAGACTGGCTATTTCCAAAATTGGATTTATTTAAAATTGAAGTAGGTTTTAAAAATATGATTGCCCAGTATTTTAGAAATAGTTTGGTATATTCGAGACTCAGTACACGACTTTGTAAGTCAATTAGTGCAATTGGAGAGATTGAAAATACTTTTACTAAAGTTGATACAGAAAAATTGTTTGAAGATTATCCAATAAAGTATAATGGTTTTGAACATACAGTTAATTATGAGAGAGTTGGTAGATTAATTTCCGTTAACGTTAAATTGCTTTTGGATGGTGTTGATCGTGTTGCAGATGCTGAAATTACAGTAGGAGAAGGTGAACGTTTTGCACTGGGTTTGAGGTATAGTGATGCAAAAGTTATATTGCATATTGGCTCAGGTATTCCTGTGGAAGATTATTTTAAAAATCAAATTGGTTTTTTTTTACAATTCTTAATCCTCGATGCAGTTTCTAAAACTGTTAAAGAAGCACCAGATGCCTATGTTGAGAGTCAACCTGTAACACCGCAAACTGTTAAAAATGAAACGGTAGCGCAAGTTGCTGAAGTTGTGGTTACCGAAGATTTTGCGCCCCAAGTTCAAGAAGTCAGTGCTACTTCGTTAGGGGCAGAGGAAACTGTTGCCAAAGCCAATAATCCTAAGCGATTGCCCTTGGCATTATTTAATAACATTAATACTAGTGAATTAATCCGTGCTTTAGTTCGTTTGGGGGTAAATGAAGGTCGTACAGGCAAGCATAAACATTTTACTTTTAATGGTATCTCCCTCCCGTTACCGGTTCATGGCAACAAACCTGTTAGCCCCAAAATTATTTATGGTAATCTTGTAAGATGGGGTATTGATCCTTGCTTATTTTTGGATGAAATTAGGTGCGATTATTCTAGGTATATGCAAAAATGATTTGCTTGCCCTCGAGGGTAAAATTTGTTGTCAAAAATACTAACTGATTAGCATTCCCCTACTTTCTCTAGCCATTGAATTACAACTTCATTAGGAAGTTCGCATGGTTTAAGTGTGCCGCCTTTTAACTGTGGGTACCAATTGAAACTGATTAAATTTTGGTCTTGCAGTCGAATGGCTTGTACTGATACAGATTGCTTGCCGGTTGGTGTTTCAGTAATTTTTTTACTCACTTGAAATTTCTCACCATTTAGCGCAATTGTACTACTTCCAAGTTTAAGTTTTTTAACCCAGTTGTTGATTTTATTTTGTAGGATTTGATCCATTTATATGAGCTATTTTCTCTAGATTCTAACTGAGCTCAAGTGTATAATCCTCTTGCTTTTAAAACAAATAAAATTTAACAAAAAGTTTTATGCAAGCTTCCAAAAGTTGGCGTAAATTTTTAGCATCTATGCTAATATTCGCGCTAATAAGTACAAATGCGGTGACAGTTTTTGCCAAAGATGGTGAAGATGATAACGATAGTGATCAGGCTGAAATGGACGATTCGGGTCGTGACTCAGAATCTGATCTTGACGATTCCGATGACGAAGATTCAGATGATGAGGACGAGACGGACGATTCAGGTATGGATTCGGAATCAGATTTGGACGATTCTGATGAAGATTATGAAGAAGATGATGATGATCAAAAACGAACATACGTAATGCCTCATGTTTTTGAGCAAAGACATAGATCGCAATTTTTGGTTATTTGGGGTAATGTTACTGACCCGGCTTTGGTAGATGATCCTGCGCGAGACGCTGTATCTGAAACTAGCTCTACTATTAAAGAAGAAGCCGTGACTGATTGGTCTGGTTCACTGTCTGCGGATGATGCCGAGGTTAGAATCAAAAAAGCTCTTCGTTTTGAAGAAAAGGAAGATAGCTATGATGAAGATAAATTAACTTTTGTTTCTAAAATTCATGGTGGTGTTGATGCTCTATTGATTGATGTTAAATCCGATAAAAAGGATGACTCTATGGAAGTTGATTCAACGCAAATGGGTATTTTGAACTTAAATTTTGCTAAGACTGGCGAAATTAATGTTGATTTATATGAACTACGTGAAGAAGGCTATTACTACTACGATGCCGGTGACGGTTATGGACTTGTAATAAAGCCAGTCGGTCACGATGTTAAAGGTGAAGAAGGTCATATGTTAAAAGAGCGCTTAAAGCAGCAAGTTGAAGGTCGTCATGGTAAGCATAAGGAAAATTTACAAGAAAAATTGGCTGTTTTAAAAGCTAATGCTGGTGCTTTGGCAGAATCTTGTAAAGCTCTTTATACGGAATTAGAAAGTTATAACTCGGTTACAGATCCTGATTTTGATGCTTTCCTTACGGAGTTAAAAGAAAGTTCAGATGCTGCTATTTGTTTAAAAGCAAAATCTAAGTTTGAAGAAAAAATTAAGCCTAAACAACGACAACTTAAGTTTGAGGAAGGCTTTATTCCATTTAAAGACGTTGATGATTCAGAATGGTTCTTTGAGTTTGCTGATAAGGGTAAAAAACTCGGTGTATTTACTGGCTTCATGGATGGTGAAGGGAAACTAACAGGTGAATTCCGTCCGGCATTGGAAGTTCGCTTGGGTGAAGTTATTAAGGTTGCTGCTTTATTAGCTAAAAAAGCTGATGTTGATGGTGAACCTTTGAATAAGGAAGCTCGTAAAGAGTGGTTTTCTAAGTATGTCAAAGCTGCTGAAGATGCTGAGCTAACAATTGCAAAAGATACTGCTCGTGATTTTAGATCTCCTGCTACTCGTAGCGATGTAGTTCGAATTTTCTTGGAGTTCTTAGGTGTTGAGATTCCAGCTGATACAGCTTGTGAATACTCAGATTTGCCAACGACTCACGCAAACTATGCTGCAGTTTGTTATGCAACTGAGCTAGGAATTGTTTCAGGCGATGAAGGTAAAACAACTTTCCGTCCGGATGCTACCCTATCACGCGCAGAGTTTGCTAAAATTTATGTTAAGTTCAAAGAAGCATTTGTTGATACTGAAGAAGAAGTTGAAGATGTTTTAACTGAAATCGAGTAATAAGAAGGTAAGTTAATGTTACACAAAAAAAGTCACCTCAGGGTGACTTTTTTGTTTGATTGCGTTCGTGGCACTTTTATGGTACTATATAATGAAGAAATGACGCTCATTTATTAGCAGTCACATCGGCAGAGTGCTAATAAAGCGAAAAAGATGGCTTTACCTTTAAAAAAGCCTAGGTTAAGCTAGTGTGTGTTGTTAGTTTTTTAAGTGTAAAAATGTTTAAGCGTTTCCTGCAGATAACTTCGGTCGGACTAAGTTTAATTATTTTATCAGGTTGTTTTGGTTTTGGTGGAAACGATGAGATTGTTGTTCAGGATTTGCCGGTAGATCAATATGCTTTGCATGAGTCTGGAGCATATCGCATAAATTACCCGATTGGATGGCAAGTACGGACGGACTTTAGTGGTGATATAGAGCGTGCAACTGAGGTTGCTTTTGTATCAAATGTTAAAGAGGTTTTTTTTACACCAGTAGTAACTGTTGCTAGTCAACCTGTAGGTTCTGAAGTAACAAGTCGAGATTTTGCCTTGAATATTATTGAGCAGAATAAGCAAATTTTAGTTGCTTACAATGAGTTAGAAAGGACAGAAGTTGCTACGGTTGATGGAGAGGGTGTTTTGGTGCGATTTACTGGCAAAACTGAAGCTGCGGATTCACCAGTTGAATATCTGCAGACATATCACGTTTCAGCTGACCGTGGTTATGTCATCACTGGTGCACATGATCCTAATGGTGATCCCCTCTTGTTTGAAAGACTTGTTGATTCGGTAAGATCGTTTGTGTTGCGCTAACAGGGAAAACGCTTTGCGTTTATATATTACTGGTAGTGTTTCAATTCAGCCTGCTTTTTTTTGTAATTTGGACAAAACTTATCTACTAGACGCCAAAAACTTTCTGCATGATTAGGTTCAACCAAGTGGCAAAGTTCGTGGATAATTACATATTCTACACAGGCCCATGGGCACCAAACCATTTTTTCGGCTAGGGCGATGCTACGAGTTCTAAAATTGCAATGCCCCCAGCGAGCTTGTAGATTACGCCACTCTACTTTTTCTGGTTGAATGTTAACGGTTTGGCGAGCGAGCTCTCTAATTTTTAATTCTAATTCATCTTGTAGTGCTTGGCAGATTTTTTTTGCTAAACGATTTTTTATCTGATTTGCTTCGTGGAGAGTTGGATTATAACTTATTTTTATTTCTTGTTTTAAACTATCAACATGGATTTTAAGTTGATTTGTTTGAGTTTCAGTTTTTATCAGTTTGAACATAAATTTACCGAAGGCCATCATGCTGCTGTATTTTAGGATATCCAATGGTAGTTTTGCTTCAAATTTTTTGCATACGCGGGCTAGTAGGTCGTTTATATGTCTTTCTTGTTCGCGATCAGTGCCAAGACTGCTGATGCGTAGATTAATTACACCGTCACGTATGCTTGCTGATGAGCTTTTTTTAGGCGAAAAGTTAATAGTATAGGTTAAATTTTTGCTTTTTAGTTGATTAATTAGTTCGGGATTTATAGAAAATCTATTGTTCATTTGCTTAGTTCTTGTTATAAGGTTACTGCACTTAAGTCGGGGTGGCGGAATTGGTAGACGCGCGAGACTTAAAATCTCGTTTCTTCGGAAGTGCGGGTTCGATTCCCGCCCTCGACACCAGTTAATTATTTTGACAACAAATTTTACCCTCGGGGGTACGATTTTGTTTAAATTTTACAGCCTTTTTTTAGCTGTCTATTGAGTAATCCTAGGCCAAGGGATAGTAATGTCAAACTGAAGATTTGAAACCAGATGCTGTGTAGGTTTATAAAGTGAGATGCTCCGCCTAATCCTAATGTTGCTAAAATTGGTAAGCTGCAGACACTACAAAAGAGTGTTAATTGACCACTAAGTAGAGCTAGAGCGCTGATACCTGTTACTGAATGGGTTTGTTTAAATGATTTTTGGCTCGAGTATATACTGAAGAACCCTACTAGCAAAATCGCTATTAGTAAGCTGCTGATTGCACTGAAAGTTAGATTGGTAGTAGTTAAGCTTGCTCCAATTGCGCAGGTGCCATTTTTTGTTCCCGGTAGCTTACTCATTACAATATAACTTATGTCGAAAACAACAAAGGCAATACCAATGATTGTAAAAAATCTTGCTGGTTGCTTTAATAATTGCCAAAGTGCCATACTCTGATTTGGAAAATGATGAATTATTTAACTAGTCCTAGTGTCTTTAAAATAACTTCAAAGCCTTCTGAACTTAAACCGCCTTCAATTAAGATGGCAGTTTTGTTTTGGTGATCGGCAATAATAATGTGTGGAGTTCCGGTTACACCAAGTTCGGCAGCTAATTTTACTTCTTCTTGAACTGCTTGCGCCATATCATCTGAGCTATAGCATTTATCGAATTTGTCAGCATCTACGCCGTCGACTTTTAGTGCCAATTTGCGTAACTCGTCTTCAGTCATGCCGTTACCATTGGAGGTTGTTTTTTCAAAAACTTGGTCTGTAAAGTTCCAAAACTGATCGTTGTTTGTTTGTTCAGCAACACATTCACTGGCAATCGCCTGTTGGGTTGCTAATGGATCATGAAAACTGAGTGGATAGTGTCTAAATACCCAGTTGATTTGTTCTGGGTATTTGGCTAGCAATTTTGGTAATTCAGGGTGGAAAACTTTACAGTATGGGCATTCAAAGTCCGAATATTCAATAATTGATATCTTAGCATTTTGCTCCCCTTTTATATGCTCATCATTTTTGTTGAATGCTATTTTGCTATAACTGACAGGCGCAGCACTACCAAAACCGATTTTTGCCTTAAGCTCTTCTACATATTTGTATGATGCCAGAAATTCAATGTCGTTGCTGTTAGCTAAGTTTCCATTAGAGTTTTTACTAAGTTGTAATCCTAAAAAAACTATAGATAGAGAAATGGCAGTTGCCGCAAAAACAATGGCCGCAATTAATGAAAGGTTTTTCTTTTTGTCCATTTTGTTGAGATGCTAGATTTTTATTTTTGGAGGCGGCGGTGAGAATCGAACTCACGAATGAAGGTTTTGCAAACCTCTGCCTTACCACTTGGCTACGCCGCCATATACCAGTTTTCGTCGAACAAACTGCTCGAACGATTTAATTATACTATATATTCTTATGTTAAGGCAAGAGATGCAAAATAAGTTTTAACTCAAGGTAAATTTTTCTTGTTCAAAATGCTGGGTCATGTCACAATTAGCTTGGTTTTGAAAAGTTAATTTATTTTATGCTGAATCCTGATCGGTGGTTGCAAAGATGGCAGAGCTTTCAAAAAGCATATTTGCGTTTAGAAGATGCGATTAAGCAGGTTGATGCTCAGCCAGATAATTTGTTGTTGCAAGCGGGTTTGATTCAAACATATGAATTTACTTTTGAGTTGGCTTGGAAAACTATGAAAGATCACTTGGAGTTAGTAGGTTTTACGGTTTCCGCACCTCGTGAAGTTTTGAGAACTGCTTTTCAAGAAGAGTATATTGTGGCAGTAGATGTTTGGTTAAAAGCCTTGGATGATCGGAATAAAACAGCTCACGCCTACGATGAGGAAATGGCAAAATTGGTAGTATTGGATATTGTGAATACTTATTTCCCTGTAATAAAAATTTTTTATGCAGAATTTAGTCAACGTACGGCAAAATAATTTTGGTTTAGCTGAGAGCGAGCTAGGCATATTGCAGTCGGTTGTACGGTCTTTTCCTGAAATTGAGCGTGTAGGAATTTTTGGTTCTAGAGCGTTGGGTACTTACAAAAAAGCTTCTGATATTGACATTGTTTTGTATGGTAAACTTGTAGATCGCCACATGGCAAACAAAGTCGCATCGGCATTGGAAGATAGTATATTGCCGTATTTTGTTGATGTTGTTGCGTATAATGAAGTTAGGGTAGCAGAGTTTAAAGAGCATATTGATAAGTATGCTAAAGATTTGGAAAATATCTGAAGATTGCACATTATTTCTTTGTATTAAAATAAAAAATGGCCAAATTAAAAGCAGTTTATGTTTGTACAAGTTGTGGATCACAGCATTTGCGGTGGAACGGTAATTGTAGTCAATGTGGTGAATGGAATACCTTGGTTGAAGATGTAATTGATACTTCTGCTCAGGCTAAAAGTGAGTCTGTGCGAAAACTATCTATTTCAACAGTACGGTCGTTAAAAGATGTTGATGGTAAAGCTTTGCAGCGTCTTGAGCTAGGATTTCATGAAGTTGATCGAGTACTGGGTGGCGGGTTGGTGCCTGGTTCTTTGGTTCTGCTTGCTGGTGAGCCGGGTATTGGTAAATCGACTTTGTTATTGCAGTTGTTGGAAAATTTAACTTCGCTTAAGGAAATTGTTTATTTAGCCGGTGAAGAGTCGGTGGAGCAGATTGCCTCACGTGCGCAGCGGCTTAAGCTTAAATTAGACAACGTGAGTTTTACTACGGATGTTACCATTGAGAGTGTGATTGCACTTGCTGAAGAACGGCGACCAGATCTGTTAGTTGTTGATTCTGTTTCTGTTGTGCGCGCGGCTGAAGTTCCATCAGTTCCTGGGAGTTTGCCGCAGGTTAGAGCTATTATTGATGAGTTGATGCGCTTTGCAAAGACCACAAATACTCCGGTTGTTTTGGTAGGCCATGTAACAAAAGAAGGTATTTTGGCCGGACCGAAAGTAATGGAGCACATGGTTGACGCTGTTTTACAGTTAGAAGGTCAGCGTTATGGTCAACTAAGGTTGTTGAGAGCTATTAAAAACCGCTTTGGTTCAACTCAAGAGGTTGGTTTGCTACAAATGCAGCATGAAGGTTTAGTGGAGGTAACTAATCCAGGCGAACTGCTTTTAAAAGAACGTCCAAAGGAAGTTATGGGCTCTGTTTTAACTGTGACATTGGAAGGTAACCGCCCTTTTTTAGTAGAAGTGCAAGCGTTAGTAACACGAACACATTTCGGCTATCCCAAGCGGTCAGCTACTGGCTTTGATCCAAATCGTTTACAAATGCTGATTGCTGTTTTGGAAAAATATAACAAACTAAGACTGGGCGAATATGACGTGTACGTTAATATAGTTGGTGGGATAAAAGTAAAAGAAACCGGCTGCGATGCTGCTATAATGGAAGCGATTAAATCTTCCTACGAACAAAAACTAATTTCCGGCCGTGAAGTCATTTATGGCGAAGTTGGTCTTGATGGTAAAGTCCGTGACCCGCATTCTAAGCAGCTGCGGGATCAGGAGGTTCTTAGGCTTCTGGGGTGATGGGACGAGGGGTTTTTATCACAAATTTATAAGCGCCATCTACGTCACTAGGTGTGTAAAGGCTAGGATAGAGCTCCGGAGGGAATATGGCTTGGGCAAGATCTCTGAATTGATTATCTTTATACCCATTATGATTAGTTGGAGAACTGGTATCGTTATCTCTATGCTGATCTGCTTTGGTTTTGATTTGCAATTCAAATTTTAGCGTTTTCTGCTCATGTATTGGAGAGTCTATTTTAAAATTAATGCTAAAAAACCCATCTCCAGATTGTTCATTACCACTTTTTACTTTTACTATGAAATCTCCATGTTTACAGAATTTTGTTTTAATAAATTGCAAAATCCGATCAAGATCTTCCCGATCTTGTGCTAATATTGTTGTGCGCAAGATGTCGTTGACATCTTCTCCTAGTAATTGTTTAAGTAGAATTGAGAGGTCTGTTTTAGTATTAATTAGCTCCCATTTATCTGGATTTTCAGTGATTTTATTGTTATTTGGATTATAAAATTTTATTGTAACACCTTCAACTAAAAAATTAATCGTATTTAAGCCGTCTTCACTAGATGTTGTTGGTTTTCCAAGTTGATTAGTAATAAAATTCGTTAAAAGTTCACAGTTTTTACTAATTTCGTTACGTGGATATCTACCACTTGAGAAAAAGCTTTCTGCTATTATTTCTAGTTTTCTTCTGGCGGCGAATCGTAATATTCTCTTGTGGTATGGGCTAAATTTAAATGCTTGATTTATGTGTTCACCAGGGTTAAGGAAAATTTTAAGTAGTTTTTCTACATCATTAGTTTCTGTAACAATTTGTGGGTTATAAGCTTCTAAGGCTGTTTGATCTAATTCTCCAAACTGTTTTAGTGTTCGGCTGATAATTTGATTTGCATTCTTATAATGCTTATCTAAAATTTTATTAAGCTCTTCAATTGAAGTGCCACTTGGTAAATTAAAAAATTCTAGGGTAAATTTGTGCAAACTGCTTGGTTCTTTGAGTAATTCTCGAATGAATGATTTTGCAGGTTTATTAGGTCCAAGTGGATTTTCGCAAACTCTTTGACTAGGCGTTAATGGGGTAACAGTTTGGCCGTTGCTATTTTCTAAAATTAAATTTATCAGCTCCATAATTGGAGTTGCATAGCTAATACCATCTTCCGAGGAATGACCACCTTTGTTTGATATATGATGGGCAATTAGGGCGTGAATGTAAGGTTTAAGAATTTTTCCATTGTCACCACCAAATTCATTTTTGAGTTCTCTTATAGTGTCTATTAATATTCTAATAGGATTATTAGCTTGCTCACTTTCACTATAACGATGTAAGCCTACATGAGTCTGAATTTCTCCCACATCAGTGGGTAAGTTACCTACTGCAATTGTAATTCTTTTTTTGATAATGGTATGAATATTTTCTTTAAATGTATTTGTATCTTTGTATAACTCATCAAGATAATGTAAGACTTTTCCTTTAAGTGCATTAGTTAAGTCATTGAATAGATTTTTATCTACAATGAATTTTATTAGACCTGATTGTGGTTTCTTATATTTTTGAAAGAATGCACTAATTTGTTGTGGAGAGCTAGGGTTGGTATAATTTTTAATAAATTTTTGTATTGCATCTGTAGTTAATTCAGGCAGTTTATAATTTTGCTCACTCTCTTCATCGTGTACTGTACTTAAAATTCTTAAGCAAATAATTCCGAATGTATTGCCTGCTTCTAGTTCTTCAATTGCTTGTTTATTTGAAATGCCGCGGTCTATTGTTTCAGCGAAAATTATTTCAGCTAAGTGACGGGCAGTTACTGATCTAGGTGATACGTCTAAAATTTGACGAATGCTTTTTTCAAATTCAGCAAGCCTAGCAGGTTCCAGCGATATACTAAATTGATTAGGATTATTTGTTGTTATTTGCATGACTTTTTTCTGTAGCATTATCCATATAGCCTCTTTTAGCTGAGCAGGGCCAAAAATTGGGCCTAGTGTGTTGGCTGCACCACCAATTAATTCTATAACTGCCTTTCTTACTTCTTTTTGTTCTGCTGTCGCAAATTCATCAAAGAATGCCGCTAAAGCGTCTATGATTTGTTTTGAAAATTGAATTTTAATATTATTTAATTTTTTTCCCAAATCAGTTTCATCAGTTTCATTAGTTTCATTAGTTTCATCAGTTTCATTTAGTGCTTGCTCGATTGATTGTTTGATAATATCAACAATTTCCTGTAGATGCTTAAGCATGCCTTCAAAAGTCGCAACATAGTCAAGGCCACGTTTTATCGGCATTGTTAACTGAGTATCTGCCTCACCCTGCCTTCTCTCTACCATATCCACTCAATTAAATCTTTAATGTTAGCTGGTTCGTTGCGAAAGCTGCGTTTGGATTGCGGGCTTAGGTAAGGTGCGTCGGTTTCTAGTAGGCGTAGTTCTGGTGGGCAGGCGCGAGCAATTTCTAAAAGTTCGTTGTTTTGTGGGTAGGTTATGTTGCAGGCAAATCCGGTTTTGTACCCATTTTGCCAGATTGTTTTTGCGATGGTCATAGAGCCTCCGAAGCAATGAAATATGGCTTTGGTGATCCGATGTTTTTGCAGTAGTTCTAGAATTGCTGTTGCTAAAGCATCAGTTTCTTGGCCGGGATTAGCTCGGCAGTGCAAGATTAACCAAAGGTCGCAATTTTTGCACATTAAAACCTGTTTTGTCAAGGCTTCGAGCTGGATTTCATAACTTAATTTATTTTTAAAGGTGTCAATCCCCGTTTCTCCAAGGCAGGTTACAACATTGCGATTTTGCTCGATCAATTGAGTAAATTCGGCTAGGCACTGTTCGCTTGTTTGGTCGGCGTTGTAGGGGTGATTGCCAATGCCAACTTCGAAAAATGTGGGGTCGGTTTGGGCGATTTCGATCGCTTTTGGTGCATCAGCTAAACAAGTTGCAGGAATGATGATTTTGGTTAAACCGGCTGCTTTGGCACGTTCAATTACTTCAGGTAGATCGGTGCTAAATTCGGGAAATTGCAAATGACAATGTGAATCAAAGAGATTTTGTGGTGTGACGGTTGTCTCTAAGATTGACATATCTGATTGGCTTTAAAGGAAGTTTAGGTTAACCTATAGATGTAGTTAGTTAGATGTAATAATTTGATCTATGCTAAAATCACTTTTATTGGTTAACTGTAGGCCTAGTAAAGGTTATCCAATCCTATTTGTCAAGGATGATTTGACTCAATTAATAGCTGATTTTTCTGTCCGTTTTGCTGACAAAAAAAAGGTTGTAATTATAGCAGATGAAAATGTGTCAAAATTGTATGGT
>CAYLRB010000014.1:0-24845 GCA_964386265.1 uncultured Candidatus Peribacteria bacterium
CACTAATATTTCGATTTTTGACACTGCTGATGATAGCCTGTTTGTGGCAGCCTGCGTTAATTAAGGCGGAGGTTAATGCTGTGCCATTTTCGCCAGAAAGTATAGGTGAGGTGCAAAAAAAGTTTTGTGTTCCTGGTTTATTATTACCCCCTGCTGACAGCAAAAATCTTCAAGTGAGTAAAGTTTATACTCATAGCTTGCCTGAGGCGGCTGCTTTTTGTAAGGCTGCAACATGTAAGAATTTGATAGCACTTAATGAAGCTGTTCGGGTAAAAGGAGCTTCGCCTGTTAATTCTACAAATTTGGTTTTGGTTGGGCCTGTTGCCGAATATTGTAAAGAGCAACAGTCGCTGGTTGATTCAAATGATTCGGTAGCCCAGCAAGCGAGTATTCGTAAAAAAATTACTGATACAAGTCAGCCTGCCAACTGTGTGAGAATAGATTCTCCGGATGGTTCGTTTTGTACAGGACAAGCTTCACAGGAGCTTAAAGAGCTGCAAAACGCTGTCTATCGTGGGTTCCCAATTGCTGTATTTAGAGAGCCGGTTGGTAGTGAGAATATTTTTAATGTTTTACGCTTATGCGAAACGGAGTTTATTCGCAACTCTAGAGGTGATTTACAGCGTGTTGATGGCGGATTAGACAATGGGAAATTAAATGGATTTTATACAATTAGAAATACAGGTAACTGTCAGGAATATGTTGTTGATCAATGTGATCCTAATGATATTACTTTATTTAAAGTTTGGATTGAAGATGGTAAGTTGTATCGCTCAGATAAAAAGGAAAGTGAACTTGATGGCTTGCCAATTGTGAGCTATTGCAGTCAGGTGCAGATGTTGTGGGATACTAGTGGGGCTGGTTTACTTAAAAGTTATGTTGGCTTTATTTATCGATGGGCGGCTGGTTTTATTGGCGTTGTTGCTGTCGTTGTAGTGATGCTGAGCGGTATTCAAATAAGTATGGCTGGTGGTGATAGTGGTGTCGTTGATACTGCCAAAGAACGTATTCAGCAGTCGTTAATTGCACTCGCATTATTGTTTTTGTCAGGTATTATTCTTTATGCAATCAATCCGTTCTACTTTAGGGCAAGGCCTGAAATGAGAGTTGATGACCCATTGCCAGCAGTTGAAGAGCAAGCTCAGCCAGCTGTTGATTATACAAATAATGGTTCTGATCGTTAGCAAATAAATATGAAAAATATAGTTAAACAAATATTGCTTGTTGGTTTGATAGCTTTGCTTCAGTTATGCTTAGGATCTGTTGCTATTGCCCAGGAAGATAAAGACGAAGCACCAAAGACTGAAACTAAAGTTGCTCCTAGGCCTAAGGTTGAACTAAAACTCCCCTTTTTGCCTGCTCCAGATGGAGTGCCAAAGTTAGCGCCTGAGAATGCTGCAGACCCTGACGAAATTAGAGATTCGATTTTGAATGAGTTTTTGCCTAGAATTGGTCAAATTTTGCTAACTGTAACTATTTTAGCTGCATTTGGTATGTTGATTTTTTCTGGTTTTAAATATTTTACTAGTTTTGGAGATGAGGATGCTGGTAGTACAGCAAAAAGAACTGCAATATTTGCTATTGTTGGTCTTTTAATTGCTTTTGTGAGTTTAATTGTTGTTCAATTAATTAACCGTTTACCACTGACATGAAAATAGCTCGAATAAAAAGTTGGTTGCTGGTGGTAATTGCACTAATTGCTATTTTAGTGCCAATTCTGCCTGTGTATGCTCAAAGTTCCGTAGATTTTCCGTCGATGGAATCTTTGTTTGGTACTGATAAACAACGTGATAAAGAAAATAGAGATGCAGAAACCGTTGGTAATGGTGCTGATGCTGAAGGAAATGAGTTTAGAGGCGGTGAAAATGCTGAGGAACTAACTGATCGCAGAGCGGTTAAGTTACCAGATGGTAATTTGATAACTGATATTTTGCCTCGGGCTTTAAATTTGCTTTTATATGGTTTAGGGATAGTTTTATTTATTGTTTTGGTTTATGCGGGAGTTTTGCTTCTTATTTCACAAGGTGATGAAGAGGTTCTTGGTAAGCTAAAAACAATTGTTTTACATGCAGTAATTGGTGGTGTAATTATCGGTGGAGCTTTTGCACTTGTTGTTGGTATGGCTTCTGTTTTAGGTAGTTTATAAGCATAGTTTATGAAATTTTTAGCACAAGCAAGCGGAATTGCCTTACCGGATAGTGTAAGGCCTGATACTTTACCTGCTGTTGAGGCAGCACCAGTTAAAATTGTAATTACGACTTTGGTTGGCGATGTAATTTTAACTTTAATTCAGTTTGCTGGTGCAATAGCAATTATAATGATTATTATTGCAGGTTTTCGTTATGTAACCTCGCAAGGTGAAGAAGAAGATTTAGGAGCCGCAAAAGCCAATTTAGTTTGGACAATTGTTGCACTTGTTATTTTGATCTTCTCCTATGCAATTGTAAGAACAGTATTTGATCTTGTGTTGTCGTTTGGTGCTAGAAGTTAGTAAATTTTATCTCTCCACTCGTTGAAACAAGATTTCTGGCTTGTTTAGTTGATGTCCATCAGCAAACTTTTCATTTATAAAGTTAGAACTTGGCTTGTAATTTAGATATGAAAGCATTTTTTCGGCGGTATCTGGGATAAATGGCATAAGTAGCACGGCAATATTTCTTACAAGTTCTAGGGCGTTACTAAGTGCAAGTGATGCTTCTTTTACATCGGTTTTAGCTAGCTGCCATGGTTGTTGTTGCTCAAGGTAGCGGTTAGTGTGCTGTGCAAGTAGGACAACGCTCTCAGCGGCCGATTTTAAGTCAAATTTAGTAAAGCTTGATTGGTATGTTGCATGAACTTCTGTTAGTTGTTCTTGTAGTTCGGGTGTCAGTTTGGCTTCTAGTGATTGTCCATTGTTGTTTTTGTGAAGCATTGTAAGTGTCCTATTGAGCAAATTTCCAATATTGTTAGCTAGATCAGCATTACAAACTTCTATAAAGCGTTCTTGGGTAAAATCGCCATCGTTTGTTGTCGGTACTTCTTTTAGTAGATAGTAGCGCATCATATCTGCCCCGAATTCGTTGGCGACTGCTACAGGATCAACGACATTGCCTATGGATTTGCTCATTTTTTGACCATCAGATGTAATAAACCCGTGAACGGCAATTGCTTTTGGCACTGGAATTTCTGCTGAAATCAGCATAGCGATCCAATATGCAGCGTGAAATCGCAAAATGTCTTTTCCAATTAGCTGAATGTCAGCTGGCCAAAATTTATTAAAGTGAGATTCGTCTGACTGACCGTAATTGATACCAGTTATGTAGTTGGTTAGAGCGTCACACCAAACATACATAACTTGCTCAGGGTCGTTTGGAACTTCAATTCCCCAAGGGAGGGTTGCTTTAGGTCGAGAAAAGCTTACATCTTTTAATCCACTTTTTATAAAGCTAAGGATTTCGTTTTTGCGACTGTTTGGAATGATTTCTAGTTCATCGCTTGTGATAAGCTGCTCGATTTGGTCAGCATACTTAGATAAACGGAAAAAATAGTTTTCTTCTTTGATTAAATCGGGCTTTTTATTGTGATTTGGGCAAAGTCCTTCTTTGGTCAAATCGGATGATGTAATGAAAGCTTCGCAGCCAACGCAATAAAGTCCTTCGTAGCCATCTTTATATATATCACCTTTTTCAATTAGCTTGTTCCAGAGAATTTTTACTCCGTCCTTGTGTTTTTGGTCTGTAGTTCTAATAAAGTCATCGTTGCTTATATTGAGCAGTTTTGTTAATTCAAGGAATTTTGCTGCGTTTAAATCTACTAGCTCTTGTGTGTCCAAACCTTGCTCTGCCGCTGTCTGGTAGATTTTGCTGCCATGTTCATCTGTCCCTGTTAGAAAAAATGTCTCGTCACCAATCAATCTGTGATAACGCGCCATACAGTCTGCTTGGATCATCTCTAGTGCGTGGCCAAGATGTGGGGCGCCGTTAACGTAGGCAATTGCAGTAGTAATGTAAAATTTGTTGGATTTAGTCATATATTTAGTTATTTTTAGAGTTATTTTTTAACTCGGGTTGCCTTTAGTTTGCGTACAAACTACTATTATTGCAATGTTTAATTCTTAAATACATGAGTGTTCGCGTTCGTTTTGCACCATCCCCTACTGGCTATTTGCATGTTGGAGGTTTAAGGACAGCTCTTTATTGCTATTTATTTGCTAAAAAGCACAACGGTAAATTTTTGTTGAGAATTGAGGATACTGATCAGGAGCGGCTAGTAACTGGATCGCTTGAAAATTTAATTGAAACTTTAAATTGGGCTGGTTTAAACTATGATGAAGGGCCTGTTATTGATGGTCCACATGCTTCATATATTCAAAGTGAAAGATTGCCGATTTATAGAGAATATGCGATGAAATTGTTGGAAACTGAGCATGGTTATCGCTGTTTTTGTACAAAGGAAGAGACGGAAGCGATGCGCCAGAGACAAATCGAATTTAATTTGCCTCCAAAGTATGATGGACGTTGCCGTAATTTAACTTCAAAAGAGATTGAGGAGAAACTTGCTGCCAATATGCCTTTTATTGTGAGACAAGCAATTCCAGCTGCGAGAACTGTAGCTTTTGAGGATGTAGTTAGAGGTCGCGTAAAATTTGAAACTAAAGATATTGAGGATCAGGTTCTGCTGAAGTCTGATGGCTTTCCAACCTATCACTTGGCCAGCGTAGTTGATGATCATTTAATGGAGATTACCCACGTAATTAGAGGTGAAGAATGGCTACCTTCAACACCTAAGCACATTTTATTGTATGAAGCTTTTGGTTGGCAACCACCGGTTTTTGTTCACTTGCCTTTGATTTTGAATGCAGATCGAACGAAGCTATCAAAAAGACAAAATGATGTTTCAACTGAGTCATACAAGCAAAAAGGTTATTTAAAAGAGGCAATTTTGAATTTTATCGCGCTTTTGGGTTGGAGTACGCCTGATAACAGAGAGGTTTTTAGTGTTGATGAGTTAGTTCAAGAGTTTAGTTTGGAAAGGATACAAAAATCTGGTGCTGTTTTTGATTTAGCTAAGCTTGATTGGTTTAATTGGCAATGGAGAAGACGTCTTTATTTTGAAAAACTACAGCATGAGGCTCATAAAATCTCAGCTGATGTAGTTGTTAAACAGCCAAAACCTAACCATTTTGAGTTTAATTTTACTAGCGATCAACAGGCGGAGCAGTTTTTGGTTCGTAGAACAGAGGTGCTTTTAGATGAAGCAAAAAGATACTTGTCAGCAGATATTGTGGATGTTTTTGATCAGCCGTTTGTACAAAGAATGTTGTTAACTGTAGAAGAGAAATTTTTGCAAACACCGCGTGATGTTATGAGTCATATTTCCTTTTATTTGCATGATAATCTTAATTACTCAGTAGAACTTTTTGCTGGAGGAAAAGCAGATTTGTCGACAGATATCATTGCAAAAGCAATAGAGTTGTCGTTGGAGGGTTTAAAAAAAGAAGACTTTGCTTCCATGGATAGCCTGCGCTCTGCTTGGATACAGCTTATTAAGGCATCTGGTATTCAAACTGGGCAAATTATGCTTCCATGTAGGGTTGCTTTAACTGCGGAGGAGTTTTCCCCAGGAACAATCGAAGTTGCATGGGCATTGGGATATGAAAAGTCTAGGTCTCGCTTTGAGCAAGCTTTGGCTTTTGTTAAGACTAATTGCTAAGTTATAGTTTTTGGTGTATAATATCATTGTAATATTATATAGCAAGCAACGTGAGCGAAGATAATTCAAAAGAGATACAGGTTAAGGCTTTGCATTTAGCACAGGGTATCGACATAAAAAAATTGTTGGCGAGTAAGCCATTTTATTTGCATGCTCGTGATCCTTATGTGATTGGTTATCCAAATAATCGATTTATTGCGATATATAAATATGGTGTTTGTGTTTTCTGGAACTTTAAAGATGAAGACATCAATGAATTTTTGCAAATGATGGAGGGTGTAGTTATTGATCCAAATGATGAGGTTAATGAAGAGACAATGTTTGTAAAAGTTGATCAAGAAAAACTAGGGATTATTGATAATCAGATATATGTTCGTTCATTAACTTATCAAGAAGTGATATTGGGTTCGGAAATTTTGGCTCGTTCAACAATCTTAGATAGTTTTGAGCACAAAGTTGAAGCTATGATGGGTAATTTTGCCGAGGTGATTGATTCGTTTTCGGACAGTGGAAAGGCAAAAATGAAGAATAAAGAACTTATTAGACGTGTTGGTCTTTCTATGAAAATTCGACACGGTGTAATTGGTCGTTTAGCTCTTTTAGATAAGCCTGATTTAGCCTGGGAAGATTCTGAGCTGTCAGATTTGTACAATCAGCTGTTTAGTGAGTATGAAATTGCGGATCGCTATACCCTTCTAAGCCAAAAACTAAAGATTTTATCTGGAGATTCACAGTTTTTCATGGACTATATTGATAGTCACCGTAGCTTTGTGTTGGAGCTTACGATTGTTTTGTTAATTGTATTTGAAATAATCTTGTTCTTTATTGAAAAGATCTGGGGCTAGCTATTTGTATTTATCTGGCACCATTTTACTGTCAATTTGACTAAGGTCTAGGTATAGCATCGGATCTACGTGTCGGCCATCTTTGAAGACCTCAAAATGTAGATGTGGTCCTGTTGTTAGTGGTCCAGCTCCTCTTGTTCCCGGTGATCCACCTGATAGGCCGATTATTTGTCCTTCCTTAACTTCGTCGCCAGTTTCTACTAGTATTTCGTAAACATGACCATAGAGTGTCATAATTCCGTCACGGTGAGCAATTACGATGTAGTGATAGTCATTGCCTTCGCCGCCTTTGGTTTTGTAAACTATACCATCTGCTGGCGCTGTTAGGGTTGTTCCCATGTTTGCGCGGATATCAACTGCATTGTGTTCAAGGCCAAGTGCTGCTTTGTAGCTGGGATCTCTAAAGAATGCGCTTATTCCTTTTGCAGGATCGATGGGCCAACTTAGTTTTTGGTCTCCAGGTAGTGGGCCAAATTCGCGTTCATCGCTGTCTGGTCCTAGTTTTTCGATTATTTCACTGTAGTTGCCTTGTAAAGCTGAGATTTCTTGTCTTAGCTTGCTTTGTGTTGATCTACTGGCGCTTATTAGATCTTGATATATTGCTTCTTCCCCTCTTGTGTCTCTAAGTAAGCTTTCTTTACCTTCCTTTTGGACTATTAATATTTGCTGTTCTTTTAGTAGTTCGGCTTGGGCTACCTGTTGAGTATTTTTTTTCTCTGTTAATTCCTTTTTTTGTGATGTTAATTCAGCTTTTAGATCCATCAAATTTTCGACTATTCTACGTCTACCCTCTTCCAGAAGTTCAAGGTAATAAAGATCGGTTAATAATATTGAGGCATCATCATCTGCAAAAAGTAGTTTAATCGATTGCGATGTTGAACTTTCAAAGCTGCCGATTTCTAGATTATACGAGTAGAGCATTTCCAGATATTTTTCTAGTTTTGCTTTTTGGCTAGAAATTTCCTTATTTTTGTCTTTAATCTTACCGCTTAGTTCGGCAATTTCCTTTACTAGACTGGCAATTTGCTTTTCTAAGAACTCGATTTTGGTATGGTTGAGTTCTATTATTTCGTCAAGTCGCTTTAACTGTTCTTCTAGTGATTCCGCGCGTTCGGAAGCTTCATTAAGTTTTTGTTCTAGAACACTTATGTCTTGGGCGGTTTTTTGCAAACTTTGGCTTTCGTTTCTTAGCTTGCTGCGAATTTCGGTTAATTTTTTACTCGTCTCTGTTGGTTGAGCTGATGTTGCAGTTTGTGCCTCAACTGGCTGCTGATTGTTTTGTTGAGTTGGCGTTGGTGTAATAACTGGCTTTCCCGTATTGCTTATATTTGAGCCATTGCTTCCAAACTGTAGTTCTATTGTCTGTGGTTGTGTTTGTGCAAGTGTGATCTGTGGTTGAAGGAGTGCGATTATTAGAAGCCAGAGAATGGTTTTTTCTAGTTTATTATTCTGCATGTTTTATTTGTGTTTGTTTGCTAATGTAGTCCGATAAATAGTCTCGTAGACTATGTGTAAATGTTTGGGCAAAGTTGATTACATTCGACCCATTAAATTGAATACTGTTTTTTTGGAGATAATCTTGCATTACATAGCCAGCTAAGTTAATTAATGCATGCATTGCTATATCGTGTTTGAGGCTATTTAGAAGCTTTTGTGGTTGTGTTGTAGCTTGTTCTATTAAGAATTTTAACCAAAAATCCATTTCCATAGTTTGGAAAGGTGACATTTCTGTATTTGTAAGATTTGCTGGTAATAATGCAGTTTGTTGACTTGTTGGTTCACTAGGCGGCGAAAATCCTACTTCTGTCCTAATTGAATTAAACCTTAAGGCTAACACACAGATTACGAATTGAGCTGGAATGTTTCCGGCAATTGCTTGTGTTACTACTTTGATTAGGCCTGATTGTCTTTTTTGCAAAAATGTAGCTAAAACTTGAGCTAAATTTTGCTCAGTTTTTTTTTGTTTCTGTTCTCTTTTTTGATCTCTCTGGGCTTGTTGCTGGGCTTGTTGCATTCTTTCGCGCAATCTTTCGAGCGCTGCATGGTCAACACCTTCCGTGCTTTCTTGGCCAACAAAACTCTCTAAACCTCCTTCTGACATACAAAAAATGGTCAGGATTATTTATTCCCGACCATTTTAGCAAAAAAGTTTAGTAAACTACAATCAATTATACAGTATTTACGTTTACAAAAGTTCTTTTATAAACTCTGCCATCGAATCTACGTTTACTTTTTTCAGTAAAGCTAACTACTCCTTCTGTTAGAGCAAAAAGTGTTGCATCTTTACCTTGAGAAACATTTTGACCAGGGTAAAATTTATTACCTTGTTGACGTACAATTATACTTCCTGCGTCAGCGAATTGACCTGCGAAAAGTTTTACACCTAAGCGTTTACTGCGGGAGTCTCGACCATTTTTGGTAGAACCACCGGATTTCTTGGTTGCCATACCCGAATTAATTATAGAAAATGCTAGTGGATTTTAGTAGAAGATTGGATCAGATGCAAGAAGAAAATCGGGGTTTTATGTTGCAGTTTAGCAAATGTTTGAAACTATTAAGTTTATAGCAGTAATGTATTGGTTTCGCGCATTCGATTCCATAATCGCAAAATCGCAGTTTCGCATTGTCATGCGAATAGCGAAAACACAGGAATCGCAAATTTCGCGCATTCGATCCTGTAATCACAAGTTCGCATTGTCATGCGAATAGCGAATATGGGGTGCCTGATGGGGCTCGAACCCACGGCCTTCGGGACCACAACCCGACGCTCTAACCAACTGAGCTACAGGCACCATAAAGAGAGCTATGTAATATTACTTAGATTTGCCAATAAATCAAATTAAAATGACCGAATACAAAAAATCCCCAGCATGGCTTGCATGTGGGGATCTAAAGTGGGCTCTAGGAGTACAAACGCCAAAGCCTCTGTATCCTACGCCTAGATTTTATTCGCGACGCTAGGTCACCGCAAGGAAATTTTTGTTTTTTAACCAATTTCTGATTGACATAATCTTAGAACGCCAGTTTTGTAACGTCATAAGGCTGATCAATTATCGCAGGGTTTGTCGAATTTGTCAATACAATTGATTTAGTGTTTTTCTTATACTCTACATTATTGAAAATGAATATTTTTAAGTATAGGTATTTTTGGGCAAGCTGGAAACTTCCTTGGCTTCGCAAGCGAAAGTCTGGGCCGTGTAAGATATAGTATGCGTAACTTTCGGCAAAGTCTTCGAAGTGGTTTTCTGTGGCATATTCAGAAACGAAATCCGTTAAGTAGCTGTTTAATTTGCGGGAGTAACTTTCAATCCAGCTAACTTTGTAGAACAACAAGGATAGATCGTCGCTAAGAACTGGGAAATTTGCTATTGAGTAGTTGGTTTGATTACTTCCGGAGCCTGTTATTTGTCCTACGTCAACAATATGCCCTAATTCGTGTACGAAAACTGATTTTAGCTCATTTTCATTTTCTAGACATTTTAAATAGATCTCTGTGGCGTTCGCCATTCCCCTTCTCCAGTCTGGATTTTGGTGTAGGTAGATTGTATCTAGGTTTTCAAGATGTTCAGCTGGTACAAGTTCAAAAGCACTTTTTATGCTGCTCTTACATTCGTTGAATGTGTTTTCTGTAAGGCTAATGTTTGTGAACTGTGGCGATAGGCTTTGTGCTTTAGTTACGTTGTTTGTTGCTATAATAAGAAATGTGACAATGCCTATTAGGGCAAAGCTAACTAATTTTGCGGTTATAGACGTTGTTGAGTTTTTTAATAAAAACACCTCTTACAATTTAGAAGAGGTGAATTATATTTCAAATGAAGCTCCTGTCAAGTTTGCAGCTTTGTTATTTGCTGTTTTTATCTTCTTTTTTTGTCGTTTGTTTCAGGAAATACTCTTCGTAGTATTTGCTGAGGTCTATCTCAAATTTTCTAACAACTTCTTCTTGGGTAATTTCTGACGTTCCGAGATGGTAACGTCTTAGTGATTTTGCTTCGGGCACAAGCATTGCTGCATAAAGCCATAAGAACTCACGTGTTAGATCGTCAAACAGTTGATATTGCGCAACTGGCAATTTTGTCATGATATCTTTGTGAGTATTTAGTAATTCATGTAGATGATCATTGTGTGAGTCATTAATTTTTTTGAGGTCTTCTTGGTTGACTTGGTCATCATTTGTTCGCATAAAATCAAGCACCTGTTCTCGGATAGAAACAGCTTCGTCTTCAGGTTTGCCAAGGAAAATGGCAAATATTTCAGAGTCTTCGATTTTTGAGTTTTGTCTTTTTGTAAATTGGCAAACCAGATCAATGTATCTTTGAAATATTTCCATATACTTTTTGTCTACTGGAATTCCAGTAGCAACCGACAACAAATAAAGTTGTAGATTATTGAAATTTTCAACTAAGAATTTTTTTTGTTTGGCTTTGTATTCCATGATCATATTCTAGTGCGCTAAAGCAAAAAATGCAAAGTAGAGTTTAATAAATTTAGGTAAAATTTCTTTTACTTTTTTTGACCAACATAATGTACTCTCCGTTTGTTTTATCAAAGTTTCCAACGTTAAGTGTTCCGCCGGCAATTACTTCTATTTTTTCGTTTTCTCTATTATTTGGCAGGAATCCTGATTGTGTTTTTAGTTTATCATAGCAAGTCACCCAAGGTGTGTTGTCATCTTCTTTGTATTTGATTTTCATTAAAGCAATTTCGCTACCATCAGCGGCCTTTATGTTTGTGAATTCTTTGTTTTCTGAGTAAAGTTTGCTAAATGTTGCGGCGTAGTTTTTATCTACAGGGCCTTGTTCTAGTAGTTCGCTAAATTTATTTGCATTTTCTGCGGACATAGCAAACGATTTGCGTAGGTCATTTTTATTTGGAAGTTCGCCTTTTGTCTTACCGGCACCAGTGTTTAATTCTAGAACTGTTGATTTGTACCAATTCTTGAATACTTCATCTTTATCTAGGCTATCGGTTAGTTTGCGGCTTACTTCTAGAGTATGTTCGTCAAGACGATCTTTGGCAGCATGCCAAACATTTCCGGCTATGTCTGAATCTTTGTTAAAGCGATGCAGGCTACTGTGAGTGAAAAGGATAAGCGCAATGTCTCTTACGGTTGGTTGTTCTTTGTCGGCAAGAGCTTGTTTAAGCTTGTATCCAATTATTTGGTCTTGGCTAAGATTTTGAAAGTTTGATTGATCTACCTTGGTTGGAGCTTGTTCTAGGTAGAATTCTACTTTTTGCTTGAAAGAGCTTGTTGCGTGAAACTGGGTTTCTGTGGGGTATACTTTTTTATCGGATACATCTGTTAGCCATTCTTGGCTAGTATTTTTTCCAACTTTTTCAGAAAAAGTGTTATATGGTAGATCATTGACACCTTTTTTGAATAGCGTCATATCGTAGGCTGCAAATGCTACGTTTTCCATTTTATCTTTGTCTAAACCTATTAGTTCACCTTTTGTGTTTTTGTAATCGTTAAGCAAAAAGGTTGTTAGATTTTTGGTATCTATACTTACAAGACTTTGATCTGCAATACTTAATAGATCTCTGCCATTGTTTAATTTGCCTACGCCATAATTTGCTGCTTTTCCAAGAAAGTATGACCCAAGTCCTAGTGCTAAGCCATTTCTTATGAATCCGAATGTCCAGAAGTCGGCAAAAGCTACAGCTAGGCCTGCTGCAACTGCAAGGCTACCAACGATTAATTTTTCGGAAGTACTGCCTTTCTGAAAGAAGTCGAGAGCTCCTTTTACGAATTTTAGTGCACCGCCTTCGACTTTTTCGAGTGTACTCCTTAGTCCACCTGCGGATTCATTAATAACTTCTTCGTACATTTCTTTGTAGTGGGAGAGTTCGGCGACTACATTTGCCAAAAATTCATGAGTTTTTATTGTTTCTTCGTCCCATTGTTCAGGTGGCAAGCTTGATTTACTCATGTAATTTACAAGCCTATTGTTAAGCGCATCTTGCTCTGCCTCAGTTCCAAATAGGTTTGTTGTTCTAATTTGTCCAGCAAGTTGGTGTGTTACTTCTGTAGGTACTGTTTTTCCAGCTTCATAGTCGTCAACAAAATCGGCTATTTCACTTTTCTGGATTTGTTGATATAGGCTTCCAAAGTCAATTACGCTACTGTTAAGTAAAAAATTGTTCGATTCTTGTGTTTCAGTTAGATTGGGTTTTTGGTCTGTGTTACTAATGTCTTTTGGAGCAACATTATTGCTTTCCCCATGCATGATAATCCGATTTTCTGTACAGTTTGACAGTAATTGGTTGTTGTAATTGTGATTTTTGACCTCCATATTGTTTGTTTAATCTGAATATTATAGCAGATTTACCTTTTTAAATAAAGGTATACTCTTTAATTATCTTCGTATTTTGGACAAAGCTTTGTCAGCCAGAAATCTTGCGAAGTGGTAGCCCGCTTCTGCCGGTCTTGTTGGCCAACGTAGCGTCTCTTTTGCTGCTGCTAGGGTTGCAATTAATGTTCCTTTGCCAACTTCTTTTGCTGTGCCTAATGTGTCCCAGGCATCGCCAAGCAGGCCCCCGACGAAAGGGATTGCGCCAATTGCTTTACGTGTTTGATCAATTGCACCATTAACAACTGTGTTTACGCCACCTTTAATTGCATCTTTAACCGCAATTGGTTGTTCGATAAACTTTTCCATTGTATCTCTGGCTGCGGCCAGATGTGTATTTTCTTCCATGGTGACTGACTCGGAATCGCTGGAAGCGGCTGGTGGTTCGCTACTTTCTACTGTTTGAGTGGCTGGATCTGAATTGTTATCTACATTGTCAGGTTGTTCTCCTGCGTTTTGTAGCATTTGTCCGCCATTCATCATTCCGAGCGTCGTTCTCTGTAACAGGCGTTTTTCGATTTCCATTAGCTTTGAGCTTTATAAATCTAGTAATTATAGCATTTTTCGTCTAAATAATCAACTTGCAATCCCTTTTAAAAACACATAGTGTATGCAGGCTATTTTTTGTGTATCTGACAATGCAAATAACTAAAAATTCGTTACCAAATCAGGAAGTTGAATTGACTATCGTGCTTGACTCAAGTGATTTAGCCGACCACAAGGAAAAGGCTATGGCTGAGTTGGCTAAGCATGTTAAAATGAAAGGTTTTAGGCCAGGTAAGGCGCCAGCTAATCTGATTGAACAGCAAGTTGGAGCACCGGCAATATTTGAGGCAACTCTGGATATAGCAATACCTAAAATACTGCCTAAGGTTATCGAGGATGAAAAGCTTGAACTAATTGCTTCACCACAAGTTTCTGTAAAAGAGCTTGAGCCGGTAACATTGGTGGTAAAAGTTGCTTTAATGCCCAAAATTGATACTTCCAAGTTGAAAAATCTAAAAATTGAGAAAGAGGATGTAAAGCCAACAAAAGAAGAGATCGAGGGTACGATATATGAATTCCAAAAATTACATGCATCTTACGAGGATGTTGAAGGGCCTGTTAAGTTAAAGCAACGTGTAGAAATAGATTTTGAGGGTTTCGACGAAGAGGGTAATAGCTTGGATGGAACAGTTAGTAAAAATCATCCGATTGTTGTAGGTGATAATTTATTTATTCCGGGTTTTGAGGATGAGTTAGTTGGTTTGAATATTGGTGATGAGAAGGAGTTTATGATTACATTTCCAGCGGATTATAGAAACGTTGAGTTTCAGAGCAAGAAGGTTAAATTCAAAGTTAAGGTTAATAGAATAGAAAATGTTACCCTTCCCGAGGTTAATGAAGAGTTAAGCGAAAAAGTAATACAGAAAAAATTAGGAGCAGATGAATTTAAACAAGAGATTACTGATCAAATTTCAAAGCAGAAAGAGCAGAAGGAAGCTCAAAGACAGCAAGCTAAACTTTTTGAAGAGTTAGCTCAAAAGGCTGATATTGAAATGTCGACTATGCTTGTTGAAGCTGAGTTAGATTATTTGATTCATCAGCATAAGCATGAGGTCGAGCATTACGGTATTCAATGGGCAGACTACGTAAAAATGATCAAAGAACAAGGTAAGGACCTGAGAGAAGATCGGAGAAACGAGGCTGAGCAGAGGGTAAAAGTGCGATTTATTATTAAGCAGTTAGTCGAAGAACATAAGTTGTCGCCTGAAGCTGACGAAGTTTTGAACTATTTAAAAGAACACGGTGCACCAGCTGATGTAATTAATGAAGGTACGAAAGAGTTTGGTCAAGCATATGATGTTGTGTTACTAAACAAGATTTTTGATCTTTATCTGCAAAAATAGTCTTGCGGAACTTATTTAGATAGCTTAGTCTGAGGTCTGTGTACAAAATATGTGTACAGTTCTCAGACTTTTAAAATTATGTTGCTAAAAAGGCTATTTACATCGAATACAAGGGTGAAACTTTTACAGTATTTTTTTAATCACCCTGACGAAGAGCATTTTATTCGTGAGCTTACTCGCTTGTTAAATGAGCAGATTAACTCTATTCGTAGGGAGTTAGACAATTTGCATAAACTTGGTTTGCTACAAATTAAGTCTAGAAACAGAAAAAAGTACTACAGGCTTGATGTAGGTTTTCTTTTTTATAAAGAATTAAAAGCGATTTTCACAAAGGCAAATAGTAATAGTGATAGTTTGGTAAAAAACTTACAGCAAATAGGTAGGGTTAAGCTTGTCGTTCTTACTGGACTCTTTGTAGATAAACCTTCGGCAACTGATCTACTTATTGTTGGTGATATTGATAGAGAGGCAATTACACGCTTGTTGGAAGCTGAGGTTGAAACTGAGCAGCCGGTGAGATTTTCTTTACTTACAGCTGAGGATTTTATTTATAGAGTTAAATGCAATGATAAGTTTATAATAGACATTATAGCGGATGGTGAGAATGTTGTAGCGTTTAATACTTTTGATGTAAGTTTGTTTCAAAAAGTTAAGCGATAGAAAATTGTCTATAATTTTGTGTATATAATTGGATTTTTCTCTTGCGTTTGCTACTTTGTATAAATATAATGCCATGGCAATTTCTCGAAAGTATTAATTTTTCAACATGACACACAACCTAATCAAGCATATACAGGCTTCGCATTTACGTAATTGTCCAGATATTCGTCCTGGATATTCTGTTAAGGTACATCAAAGAATTAAAGAAGGTAACAAAGAACGTGTTCAGGTTTTTAGTGGTTTAGTTATTAAGTTGAACTCTGGTCATGGTACAGATAGAACTTTCACAGTTAGAAATATTGTTTCTGGTGTAGGTGTAGAAAAAACATTCCCTTGCCATTCTTGTACAATTGAAAAAATTGAGATTACAAAAATAGCTAAAGTTCGACGTGCTAAACTTTACTTTATGAGAGAAAGATCAGGTAAGTCTGCTCGTCTTAAAGAAACACACGTTAGTATCATTGGTGATATGCAAAAACTAGCTAAGGAAGAAGAAGTTATGCCTGAAGAAATGGAGATGGAAGTGGCGGAAATGGAAGTTAGTGAAGAGGTTTCAGCTACAGAAGATAACATGACTACAGAAGAGACCGAAATGGTTTCTGAAAAAGAGGAAACTGATGAAAAAGCTGCCTAATCTAGATTAGGTAAAAAGCTGCTGTAATATTCAAGCGAGCCTTGAGAATCTAACTTCTCGGGCTCGTTTTGTTTTAAGAACTTTTGAGTAGTACTTACAATTTCTTGCATATCTAGTTTTTCGTCACATAGCTCTATTGTCTGAATTTCTTCTTGTGGATTTATTTCTGAATTGACCTTACTACTGTATGAAAGTGCTAGGACTTTCTTTTTAAGACAGATTGCTGTTATTAGTCCATGGAGTCTCATTGAGATTACGCCTAACGAGTTATTTATCAAATTTAAAGTTTCAACTAGGTTTAATTCGTTTGCAACTTTGCATTTTTTTTGTGTCTCTTCGGTTAGTTGATTGTAGAAGCTAATCAATTGTTTTTGATCTTCTTTTGCGTAAGGAAATAATATGATTTTTGCGCCCGTATGTTCAGTTATTTCGCTAACGATGGTGTTAGCAACTGAAAACAGTTTTTGTTGATCTATTTTATTGTATGATCTTAAGTTTAGCGCAAAGTAATTGTTTAGGTGATTTTTTTTATTATGTTCGTCGTTTTTGAGTAGTTCCGTTAATTCCGTGTTAAGTAGTAGGGCTAAGTCGCTAGATCTTTTTAAATGTGGAATTATTCTGTTTCGGTGATAACTTGTTTTGAATAACTCTTTTAGGTTTTTTTCTGAATTGGGATCTCTAACAATGATTAAATCTGGTATTGTAAGTAGTTTGAAGAGCTTATTGTGACAATGACTTTGGGCGAGCTTGGGAAACGATTGTCCAATTAAGGTAATAAAAGCATTGGGCGCTAATTTTTGGGCAGCTTGTATTTGATGCCCCCAAATTGCTATAGATCTTGATTCCTCTGGGTTTAATAGTCCACCACCACCAAAAATTATCAGGTCAGCATTCTTGATTGCGCTTTTTGTTTTACTTGTAGCTCCAAATAAGCCTTTTAAATATGATCTTATACCTGTTGGAAGTATAGAAAGGTAGCTTATTTCCCAATTACTTGGGATTATTTTTGCTACGATCTGTATCGTGCTAATTGGTTCTGATTGAGCTGAAAGTACAGTAAGATGAATATCGTCCCTTTCTTTATATGCGTTTTTTAAAACTTTTAGTGTTCCAAGTAAGAGTAAATCGTCTCCGAGGTTTCCAGCGCCGTAGTTTCCAATTATAACAATATTTTTTTTCACATAGATTGGATTAAACTTTTTATTGGTTCAAAGCTGTGTCGATGGATATTGCATGGTCCATGTTCTTCAAGTAGTTGACGATGCTTGCGTGTGCCATAACCAAAGTGATTTTGGAACTCATATTGAGGATAACTGCTGGCTTGTTTTTTTAGCTCTAAATCTCGTTCTACTTTTGCAATTATGCTTGCCGCAGCAACGGTGATTAACTTTTGGTCACCTTTGATAACTGTTTCTATGGGGCAGCTGGTTTTAGCTTTAAAGGTGCAGTTACCGTCGAATAAAATATAGTCGGCTTTGGCCAATTTTGCTAACTTTTCTATCCCTTCCTTTAAGCATTTACTTAGGCCCTGTATATCAATTTGCTGGTGGCAAATGAATATGTGCCAGTAGTTGGTTGTTGTTTGAATTTTTTTATATAAGTCTAGTCTGGAGGAGTGGTTGAGTAGTTTGGAATCGGCCAGACCTTTAATTTTTTTGAGATTTTGCGAAAAGGCTACGGCAGCTATGCTTAGTGGCCCTGCCCAACTTCCGCGCCCTGCTTCATCAATTCCAATGATAACTTTATCTGGATTGCTTTTGAGATATTTGTATTCTTTTTGTATGAATTTAGCTCTGGTGGACATTATTAGGAGCTATTTTTGTTAGGGTTGGGTATTTGTGTTCTGATGATTGTAGTTTAAGTCCTTGTAGAACTCTGTCTTGTTGATGCTTGCTAAGTTGATTTAATAGTTTTTGTCTAGCAATTGTTGAGGCGTTGAATAAACTTTCAAATGTACCGGCATCTGTCCAGTCACCTTTGACAAAAACCGCTTGTGCTTGGCCTTTTTTAACATAAAAATTATTTACATCTGTAATTTCTAGCTCGTTTCTTTGTGATGGCGTTAAGTTTTTAATTACCTCAAATACTTGGCTGTCGTATAGGTATAGCCCGGTTATTGCGAAGTTTGACTTTGGCTGTGCTGGTTTCTCTTCAATGCCAATTAGCTTATCTCCGTTTAATTCTGCTACACCAAATCTATGTGCTTCCTCTGTTTCTTTAAGAAAAAGCTTGGCGCCTCTTTCTGTACGGAATGCTTGAATTGGATCGCAAAAATCATCTGCAAATACATTGTCTCCAAGGATAACTGCTAAGTTTTCACCGTGTGCAAAATCTTCAGCCAGACCAAGTGCTTCAGCAATTCCCCCGCTGCCTTCTTGTACTCTGAATGTAAAACGAGCATTAAATGCTGCGCCATTTTTTAATAGGCGTATGAAAGCTCCGGCGTGCTCTGGGCTAGTTACAATTAATATATCTTCTATACCAGCTTGCAGTAAAGTTCCGAGTGGATGAAAAATCATTGGCCTGTCGTACACTGGCAGTAAGTGCTTGTTTGTTACTTCTGTAATTGGTGATAGTCGGCTTCCTGTTCCGCCTGCAAGTATTACGCCTCTCATTTTGTGATCGTTGTTAGATAGTCCTTTAGTGCCAATTCCCAACCTCTTAAAGCTGGTGTTTTTGTTGTTGTAAGTACCGAAAAATGTGGCCTTGGGGCTGGCCTTTTAAATTCGGCCGTTTTTATTGCTGACAAATTAACATTTTTATTGATTAATGCAAAGATTTTTTTGGTTAACTCATACCAACTTGTCTGCCCTGAATTAACTATGTTGTATGTTCCGAAATCCATGTTTTTAGTAATTAGCTCCCAGCTGGCAGTTACTAAATCGTTGGTATATGTTGGTGAACCAATTTGGTCGTCTACAACTTTAATTTCAGGTTGTGTATCTGCTAAGCTAATCATTTTTTCAACAAAATTTGTTTTTCCTTCACCAAAAAGCCAAGCTGTTCTTATTAAATAGTAGCTACCGCCGTTTAATTGTAGATATTGCTCTGCTTCAGCTTTTGTTTGTCCGTAAAAGCTCAAAGGATTTTGTTGATCATTTTCAGTGTAAGGCTCTGATTTTTTACCGTCAAAAACGTAGTCGGTGCTATATTGTAGGAGTACAAAATTATTTTTTTTACTAATATCTGTTAAGGTTTTAACTAGATCGGCATTGAGTATCTGGCACAACTTTTGTGCCTCTTGATCTGTTTCGGCTAAATCCACCTGATTATACCCTACACAATTAATTACAAAATCTGGCTTGTTTTGTTGTAGATATGAACCAATCTCGGTTTCTAATAGGAGGTTTAATTCGTTGCTTGAAGGTGTTAGAAGTTCAACTGATGCTGAATTTTGTGCCAAGAATCTGTGCCATGCTTGGCCAAGTAGTCCTGTTGCGCCAAGTAAGAGAATTTTAATTTTCATAAAACTCTTTCACGTATTTTGTTAGTTCTTGTGCAGCAATAAATTTGGCCTCGTTTTCTGTTCGTTCTTTGATTTCTACCTGTTTTGCTGCTAAAAGTTTTGAACTTACAACTACCCTAATTGGGGTTCCAATTAGATCTGCATCGTTGAACTTTTTACCTGCTCTCTCGTTTCGGTCATCGAACAGAACTTCTATTCCAGTTTTTTGTAGCTCTTCATATAGTGAATTTGCATATTCAGTTAAATCATCTTCGTTGCCCAGAGAAATTAGTTGGACTTGGTATGGAGCAACACTTTTAGGCCATATCATCCCTTTTTCGTCGTTGTGTATTTCTACAATTGTTCCTAGTAGACGAGTTACACCTATTCCATAACAGCCCATGATAACTTTCTGGTCTTTGCCTTCTTCGTCAGTATATTTAAGGCCGAAAGCGTCACTGAAAGTTGTACCTAGCTGAAATATGTTTCCAACTTCGATTGCTTTGGCAAGCTCTATTTCGTCTTCGCTTGAATTTTTGAAAAGTTCTGGAGTTAGTTCTGCTAACTGTGCGGTGTCTTTGAATTGGAAGTCACGTCCAATATTTGCTCCTATGTAATCCATGTTTTGCATATTAGCGCCAGTAACATAGTTTTTAACGGTTGAGACTGATTCGTCGGCGATAAATTCAATTTTATCGTTGTTGATTGGCGAGATATACCCTTTTACAAGTCCTAGTTTTGCAAGTTCTTCGTCGTTTGCCACTCTAACTTTTTTTGTACCTAAATATTTACTAAGTTTCGCCATATCGATTTGTAGATCTCCTCTAATTGAAATGCCTAAGAAGCCTTCATCTACTTTGTATACTACGCTTTTTAGAATCTTCCAGTTTGGGACACCATGTGCCTCGGCATTGTCTGTTACGCTTGTTCCACGGTTAACTTCCACTGTTGCCAACTCGATTTCAGTTTCTTCTGGGTTTTTATGGCCTGCATATGCTTGTGCAACTTCAACATTTTCTGCTGTATTGTTTGTCTTGTTGATTACGATAAGATCTTCACCAGCTTCGCAAATCACTGAGAACTCGTGACTGCGTTTGTCGCTGAAGGAACCGCCTGAAGCTTCCACTATGTATGCGTTAAGTCCACATCTGTTAAAAACGTTGAGATATGCTTGCTTTGTACGCTCATAGTAACTTTCTAAGCACTCTTGTGAAACGTGAAAGCTGTACATGTCTTTCATGTCAAATTCTCGCCCTCTTAGGATGCCTGATTTTGCGCGAGGTTCATTTCGGAATTTAGTTTGAATTTGATATACTGATATTGGTAGATCGCGATACGATTTTATGAATTCGCCAACAAGTGGTGTTACTGCTTCTTCATGACTCCATCCAAGAATAAAGTCTCTTCCATTTGCTCCTGTTGTACGAAACCCAACGTCTACATTGTCCCTGCCTGTTTGTTCCCAGTTAGCTTGTGGGACTAAAGCCGGCATACGAACTTCAAGTCCTTCAATTGCATCCATTTCTTCCCTGATGATTTGCTCAATTTTTTTAAGTGTGCGCTTCCCTAGAAAAAGATGATGATATACTCCAGCTGCCAGCTTTCTTATAAAACCAGCTTGTACTAGTAATGCAGCGTTGCGACTATCAGCATCGTTTGGTGCTTGCATTTGAGTTGAAAACTTTAGTGCGGATAATTTCATGTTGTGTAAGTTTAAATTTCAGTTATTGCCATCTGTTTGCATTTGCGAGTAGATTTTCCCACCAAGCCTGATTTTGTTGGTACCATTCAAACGTTTTTTTAATACCACTTTGGAAATTGTACTCCGGTTTCCAGCCTAGCTCGTTTTCAATGAGTGTGGGGTCCATTGCATATCGCCGATCATGTGCCTTTCGATCCGGGACAAACTGAATTAAATCTGATGGCTTGCCAAGGAATTCTAGGATTTCTTGTGTAATTTCTAAATTTGTTTTTTCGTTATGACCACCTATATTGTAAATTTTGCCGGGTAATGATTTTGTTACAATTAAGTCTATTGCCGTACAATGGTCGTGAACGTATAGCCAATCTCTTATATTTAAGCCGTCACCGTAAACCGGAAGAGGTTTGTCCTCTGACGCAAGTCTAAAAAAGTAGGGAATTAGCTTTTCTGGAAACTGATATGGGCCATAGTTGTTTGAACAGCGAGATATAGTTGCAGCAAGTTCAAATGTTTTAAAGTAAGATTCAACTAATAAGTCAGCTGCAGCTTTAGATGCAGCGTAAGGAGGATTGGGGTCTAGCGGAGTGTCTTCTCTGAAAAAGGTATCTTTGGTATCGCCAAGATCGCCGTAGACCTCGTCTGTTGAAATTTGATGATAACGTTTAACGCCAAAATCGAGACTAGCTCTTAATAGGTTATGTGTACCAACTATGTTTGTTTGTATGAAAATATCAGGATTTAGAATGCTATGGTCTACATGTGTTTCAGCGGCAAAGTTGATTACTAGGTCGAATTTTTGATTTTCAAAAAGATCTTTAACAAAAGCTGAATCTGCTATATCGCCTTGAATGAACTGTATTTTTTCAAGCTTAATAAGAGGATCGATATTCGCTTTGTTTCCTGCGTAAGTTAGTTTGTCCAAAACGGTTACTTTGTGCTCGGGATACTTTTCCGTGTGATAATATGTATAATTTGTGCCAATAAAGCCGGCACCGCCTGTAATTAAAACTTTCATAGATTATTTGTTTCCATATTTTAATAAAAATTCCTCAAAATTTTCCAGATAGTCAACTCGTTCTGGGTTATATTTTGTGGAGCTAAGTGCAAGTAATACGCCATCTTGGCTAAAGTCAGTAAACTGATGCCAGATGTTTTGGCCAACGAAGATAGCTTGTTTGTTGGCTTCCATCTTAATATTTTGCCATTCATTTCCATCGTGAATTTGTGCTGTACAGGTACCGCTTGTCATTACAAAAAACTCTTTTTCTGTGTAATGTGAATGACCACCCCTTGTCTCTAAGTTCTGATGCACCGTGTATATTCTTTTTGGTTCAAAATCAATAAACTCGCTTAACTCAATAGGAGTAAGTGAACCGCGCTGGTCGCTAAATGTTTTTAGTTCAAAAACTTGCCAATTCATATGGAAATTAGTTAGCTTTATGTTTCCAATGTTCTAATCCTTTCTTCAATTACGTATGACTCTAGGATATCTTCTGGCTCAAGATTGAATTTGCCAATGAATTTTATGCCACATTCGTTACCTTCTTTGATCTCATCTACTTGCTTGTCTACTCTTTGTATTGAAACAATTTCGCCTTCGCCGATTAACTCCCCGCTGCGGAATGCTCTTATTTTGTCGTTTTTTGCGAACTTACCATTTGTGATTAATAGACCAACGATTTGCTCTTTTTTCTTTGTTAAGAAAATTTGTAAAACTTTTGCCTTACCATGAACTACTTCTACTTTTTCAGGTGTGAGTAATCCCGAAAGAACTGATTTAATGTCCTCAAGTAAGCTATAGATGATGCTATATTCTTTAATTTCAATCCCCTCTCTTTCTGCTAATTTTGCTACGTTTGAGTCATATCCTACATGGAAAGCTAATATTAGTGCATCCCCAGCTGCGGCCATCATGACATCTGTTTCTGTTACACCTCCGATTCCTGAGTGAATAATACGTGCAGCTACTTCTGTTGATTCAATTTTTGCGATCGATTGTCTTATTGCTTCAAGTGATCCATCTGTATCTGCTTTAATGATAAGTTTTAGTGTTTTCAATTCTCCTGACTGAATTTGGGCAACAATCTGCTCCATGCCACGCGCCTTAGCGTCTAGGCTTTGTGTTTTTCTAATAACTGCAATTTTTGATGCCTGATCACGTGCATATCTTTCGTCTTCAAATACCTGTAGAACGTCACCTGCTAATGGTACTTTCGAGATACCGGCAATTTTAACAGCCGAAGATGGGACAACTTTTTTAAGTGATTTACCGTTGTGATCATGCATTGTTTTAACCTTTCCATAAGCATCACCAACTACGAATGCATCACCTACTTTAAGTGTACCTGTATTAATTATTACTGTTGCAACTGGACCTAGGCCTGGATCAAGGTGTGCTTCAATAACAGTTGCAATACCCGGCCGGCTTGGATTTGCCCTTAGTTCTTCAACTTCCGAAACTAGTAAAAGTGATTCCAGTAGTTCAGGTATGCCGGTTCCTTTAATTGCGGATACTGGCACCATAATTGTAGTTCCACCCCAATCTTCAGGAGTTAAGCCGTGCTCAGCCAACTCACCTCTTACCCTATCAAGATTAGCCCCCTCCTTGTCGATTTTATTTATAGCCACTACTATTGGCGTTCCTGCATCTCTAGCATGATTTATTGCCTCAATTGTTTGTGGTCGCACACCATCGTCAGCTGCAACTACTAGGATTGCAATGTCTGTTGCTTTAGCTCCACGTGCACGCATGGCGGTAAAAGCTTCGTGTCCAGGGGTGTCAATAAATGTAATTTTTTTCCCGTTTTTAACAACTTGATAAGCACCAATATGTTGTGTAATACCGCCAGACTCTGTGGATACTACGTTGGCATTACGAATTGCGTCAAGGAGTGATGTTTTTCCGTGATCTACGTGTCCCATTACGCTAATTACCGGCGGTCTTTCAACTAAATCTTCTGCATCATCAGCACCCAATAGAGAGGTTAAATCTCTTTCTAAAATCTCTTTAAACTCTGCTTGCGCTCTTTTTTTCTTAAGTTTTACGCCAAATGTGTCAGCAATTACAGAAGCTGTGTCAAAGTCAATTTGCTGATTGATGTTTGCCAAAATACCATTTCTCATCAATTCGCCAATAACGCGCGCTGCATTAATGCCTATTTTTTCCGAAAACTCTTTAACAGAAATCACGTCTGGAACTTCTAAGTGGTCTACAGTAATTTGCTGAACTTTTTCTTCTTGTTTTGCACTTTTTTCTAAATGTTTTTGGCTTGCTGCTGTTTGTTTTCTTTGTTTACGCACAATTTCTCGTTCTAATTGTTCTTCGATTTCTTCACCTACTAGTTCACCTTCCGACTTGTCTTTGCCTATTTCGTCCTCAACTAATTCGGCCAAATCATCATCTATTTCGCTATCGTTGTCTTCAATATCAAAGCCTAAATCTCGCACGCGTAAAATTAATTCTTCCACACTTACGTCTAGTTTTTGGGCGAGGTCTAAAAGTTGCATAATAAGGGCTAATTGATCACGAAGACTCTATATCAATATATTAAAAATTACAACTTAATATTTGACGTGGATTAATAGAGGGTTGAAAATGATTTACTAGGGTGTATGCTAACCAAGCTAAAAAC